>JAEWQX010000078.1 GCA_023399035.1 Bacillota bacterium
TGAATAGATCAATTCAAGTTGAAGGAGCATTTGGAGTTATTAAAGAGGATTATGGCTTTAGAAGATTTCTTATGCGTGGAAATATTAAAGTGCGTACTGAATTTTTATTAATGGCATTTGGCTACAATATTAATAAATTGCACAATAAAACCATTAAAAATCGCAACGGTGAGCTGCTTCATAAGCAGCAAGCTTCTTAATTAAAGAAATAAAGTTAAATTATGGATATAAATGTTTATCCATAATTTGTTGTACCCAAAAATAAAATATTTGGAAATAAATACATGAAAAAATATGAATAAAATTTATTATTACAAAAATAGGCTGTATCAAATTGAGTTTAAAAAACTTCAATTTGATACAGCCCCTTTAATTTCACTATTTAATTTTGATCAATAACTTCTTTAGCCATATTAATCATATCTTCCTGTGTCAGATCAGTATAATTAGAATTTACAATACAATAAGATATCCCATCTTCATACCATATTACTGCCTTATTTTCACTTACTGTTATTTCATCACTTCCATATCCAATCTGAAGAAGTCCTTTATCCTGCAATTCTTTTTCTTCTTCTGATGGTTCATATCCTTCCGGCACTGCTTTATACTGGTTGCTTGTATATTCTATTGTTATACCTTTATATTGTTCTTTAACAGAATTATTTAGTACATTTTCATCCAAATACTGCTGATCTATTTTGTCTGCTGACATAATTAAATACTGATTATTTTCTGAATTTTCTCTTTTGTAATCAAAGTCTGCACTTTTAAATTTATTAATAGTATCTCCTTTTTCATTTTTTATCTCGTTATTAGAATAATTAAATGTTTTAAATTCAAATCCATTCTCAAACGACTCAACAAATTTAGGAATAAACCCCACTTTTTCCTGTACAATTGTTTCTGTTGGAAAAGTTTTAATTTCAGTCAGCTTTGAAGATGAACCATACCATCCAGAAAGATTAGTTGCAGCAACACAAGTTACTGTTGTAATCACACATATAATTCCTGCTATCAATGCCGTTTTAGGTCTTAAAAATCTATATTTCATATTAAAATTCCTCTTTTCTTCTTTTCTTAAAATTTCATTCCTCACTTTAAAGAACATATCTTCCGGTGCCGAAACCATATCTGCTTCATTTTTCAGATATTCTTTAATATCTCTATCTATATTTTGTTTCATCAAATCCCACACTCCTTTATTCCTATATGTGCATATTCCTCAGATTTTACAAGAATACTTTTTAATTTCTTTCTTGCACTATAAAGCCTTGATTTAACTGTTCCTTCAAAACATCCCATAACATCCGCTATTTCTTTAACTGTAAGCTCATTAAAATAGTATAAAATTATCACAGTTTTCTGCTTTATTTCAAGATTTTCAATTTCTTCACGAAGTATCTCAGCCTGTTCTTTTCGCATATATTCATTCATAGCGTCATCATTTTTGTCATAATCTGCTTTTTCAAATATATTATCAACTGGTACAGACCTCTTCTCTTTGCTTAAATATTTCCATGCAGTTCTCGTAAGTATTTTAAAAAACCACGATTTGAATTTTCCTGGATCTTTTATATTTTTTATGTGAGCATAACAAGCTACAAATGCTTCCTGCACAATATCTTCACTAGTGTGTTTATTACCTGTAATAAGATATGAATATCTGTAAGCTTCATTTTTATATATTTGAAACAGCTTTTCAAATGCACTCATATCACCAGACTGGATTTTTATAACAAGTTCTTTTTCATCCAATTTTCTCGCTCCCCTTTCATGCTTCTTATCGATGCATCTATATATTAGAGACCTTAACTTTACAATCGGTTCATTTATATCTTATATTTTTTAAAAATAAAAACACCATCAATAAAGATGATGCTCTTTTATACTTCAATTAGTGCTTACTGCAAATCAAATATTACAAAATTTTATATTAATAACTTTCTTCGTTTATTAATATGCTACAATATTTATTTTACTCTGCATTTCTGTTTATATACTCAGCTTTAATCTTAGAATACATTATCTTCTGGCTTGTATATAAACTATAATAACCTGATTCCATATAACTTACCCCACATGCAATAGCAAATAAAATTATATTACCAGCTCCAAAAAGCTCAATACTCAAAATTACAGATGTTATAAGTGTATTTACTACACCGCAGAATAAAGCTGCTAATCCTATTGCAGCACCGAAGCAAGGATCTAACCCTAAAAAGCTTCCAATCACACATCCAAATGTAGATCCTATAAAAAATGTAGGTACAATTTCTCCGCCTTTATATCCAACACTTATAGTTATTGCAGTAAATATCATTTTTAATATAAATGCTTCAGGTCTTGCAGTTCCATTTACTGCACTTGATATTATATCCATCCCTGCTCCATTATAATCCCTGCTGCCTATTATTAATGTCATAATAACAATTGCAGTACCACCTATAAACACACGCATATAACTATTTGAAATATACTTTTTTAATACATTATTGCTTTTGTGTAAAATCTCACAGAAAATTATACTTACTACAGCACATAAACTTCCAAGTATCATAACTTTTATTATATTTTCAAGAGAAACTTCTGGAAAAACATTAAGTGTAAATTTTACTGGTTCAAGTCCAAAATATAATGATACCCCATATGCAGTCAGGGATGATACTATGCAAGGTATGAATGCTGAATAGTATATTATTCCTATACTTATTACTTCCATAGAAAAGAAAGCGGCTGTTAACGGTGTTCCAAATAATGCTGCAAATACACCACTCATACCGCATAATGTTATAAGGTGCATATCCTTTTCATCAAGACCTATAAGATTCCCTATCTGTGAACCAATGCTTCCTCCAAGCTGCAAAGCTGCTCCTTCTCTTCCTGCTGATCCTCCAAATAAATGTGTTATTACAGTACCTATGAATATAAGTGGAGACATCATAAAAGGAACTTTTCCATCTGTTCTTATTGAATTAATAACTAAATTTGTACCTGGATCCTCATTCATTACCTTTTTATAAAGAAATACTATTATAAGTCCTCCAAATGGCAGAAGATATATTATCCACGGATCTTCAAGCCTAGTTTGTGTTGCAAATTCTACACTAAGATGAAATATACTTCCTACAGTGCCTCCTATGAGTCCAGTAATTCCTGCTATAATAATCCACTTAAAAAATGCTACAATATTTAACTGTATAACTCTTAATCTTCTTTTAATCTCGTCCATGTTTACCCCATAATAATTACAAAGTAAAACTTTAATCAAAATTAAAATTTTACTTTATATTCAATTACACTTACTTAATAAAATTATTTTAAATTATATTACTTTAAAGCTTTAGAATTTAAAAGTACAATTATTTCAATCGATATTCTAACTTAATATATACTTATAGATTAAAGAAATTTTGTTTTCAATAAAACCCTATATATATTAATATGAATAATAAAAGACCATAAGAAAACCTTATGGTCTGAAAATCACTACTATCTGTCAAAGTTTCTGTTGTTTCTTTGAGCTTTTCTAGCTTTTCTGCATTCAGGACATCTAACTGGATCGTTGTCAAATCCTTTTTCTTTGAAGAATTCTTGTTCACCAACTGTGAATACGAATTCCTTACCGCAATCTTTACATACTAAAGTCTTATCTTCCATTATATAAATCCTCCTTATTTCAAAGATTAACCTGATACTTTAAACAATCTCTGAAACAGAGGCATTTTTACGAGTATTGATTAAATCTTGAATTTTATTACACTTTAAGAATAGCATACTTTCTTTTATAATTCAATAAATTTATTACAATTTAATCCTCAAATATAAGTCCATTTTCAATTCTTCCTGAATTCATAGAAACTATTCTATTACTTACATTTTTGGCAAAATTAATATCATGAGTTATTATCATCATGCTCATTCCTTTTTGGCTTAAACTCTTAATTAAATTTGCTACTTCTCCCGTAAGTCCAGGATCTAACGCTGAAGTAGGTTCATCAAAACACATGATTTTAGGTTCAAGTACAAGAGCTCTTCCAATTGCAACTCTCTGTTTCTGTCCACCTGATAACTCACATGGATAACTATCTCTTTTCTGAAGTAGTCCTAAGAATCCAAGTGTTTCTTCTGCCTTTTCTACAGCTTCCTTCTTTGACATCCCAAGAACTCTCTGGGGTGCTTCTATAAGGTTTTCCAAAACACTCATATGAGGAAATAAATTAAAATTTTGAAAAACAAGACCAATATCCTTTCTTATTTCCCTCAGTTCATTCTTATCTGCATATTTTCCGTTTCTGCAAAGAGTTCTGCCATTGATTTCTATATTACCTTCATCACAGTATTCCAATGCATTTACACATCTTAAGAAAGTAGTTTTCCCACCTCCAGAGTGACCTACGACAACTACAATTTCTCCTTCTTTTACTTCAAGATTTACACCTTTCAATACTTCAGTATCTCCAAATCTCTTTTTGATGTTACTTACCTTAAGCATTTCACTATCCTCCTATTTATAATAGTCATATTTCTCTTCAACTTTTCTTAAAACCTTGCTTAAAATTCCTATAACTATTAAATAAATTGCACCTACTACCAAAAGCGGCAATAATGAAACATCTCTGTTTGATGCTATCTTTCCTACCTTAAGAAGTTCATCCATACCAACTATATAAACAAGTGATGTATCCTTTACTAAAGTTGTTATTTCATTAGCAACTGGTGGAAGTACAGTCTTGAATGCCTGTGGTAATATTATTCTGAAAAATGTATCTTTAGGTGTAATTCCTAAAACTTCTGCTGCTTCAATCTGTCCTTCATCGATAGCTTGAATACCTGCTCTAAATATTTCCCCAAAATAAGCTCCATAATTTAAAGTAAATGCTATTATAGCTGATGGAAATCTTTCAAATGTTATCCCTACTAAAGGAAGCCCAAAAAATATAACTATTATTTGAAGTAATAGAGGAGTACCTCTCATTATAAGAACATATGCCCCGCTCAATTTACTTAATATTATTGATTTTGATGTACGCATTAATCCTACAAATATTCCAAGCGGAATAGATAGCACTAATGTCAGTGCAAAAATTTCTAATGTTACTTTTAAACCTTCCAGTAGCTGGGGCATCAAGCCTAATATATAATCCAAAATTACTCCTCCTCACCAGTTATACAGATAAAGCTGCATGTATACATAAAACTATTTATTTCTAAAGTGTTATTTTACCACTATATCTTCATCAAACCATTTTTCAGATATTTCAGCAGCCTGTCCATCTTCAATAACTTCATCTAATGCTTTATCAAATGCTTCTACAAATTTAGTGTCGCCTTTTCTTATTCCAACTCCATACTGCTCGTCTCCAAAGTTTTCACTTAAAATCTTATACTTATCTTCTCCTCTTGCTTTGATATAATATCTTGCTAAAATTTCATCCACAACTATTGCATCAAGCCTTCCTGCTTCTAAATCCATTAATGCCTGATTATTATCTTCAAATGTAACAAGATTACCACCATCAAAAGTACTAATTATATCACCATCTGCTTCGACTGCATCAACTGCTGTAGACTGATTTTGTGCTCCTACTTTCTTTCCTGCAAGATCAGCTTTTGTATTTATTGATGAATTCGATAAAGTTACAATTATCTGAGTATTATTTAAGTATGGTTTTGAAAATTCAACCTTTTCTTTTCTTTCATCATTTATAGAATATCCATTCCATATTAAATCTATATTTCCCCCATTAAGTTCTGTTTCCTTCATGCTCCAGTCAATAGCCTGGAATTTTACCTTCTTATTAAGCTTTTCTCCAACTGCTTTTGCAAGATCAATATCAAATCCTACAAGCTCACCACTTTCATCTTTAAATCCCATAGGTACAAATGTATCATCAAGTCCTATAACCAGCTCGTCTTTATCCAAAGTACTTACACTGCCTGCATCTGACCCTGAACCAGATTTTGTTCCTGTGCTGCTGCATCCTAATGCTGTTACCCCCATGGCTGCTACTATCCCTGCTATAACAAGTTTTTTCATTAATTTATTAATCTTCATTATATTTCCCCCTTGCTCAAACACTTTCTCTATTCATTACTTTAACACACTAAAGTAATATATTCAAGCATTTTTTTCATTTTCTTTACTATTTTATTATTTTTATTCCAGAATATTAATTTTTTTTAGTCTGAACTATAATTTTCTATAAGAATTTTTAAAGCTTCATATATAAAAATAATCCAGTTATAATACATAAATAGTATTATAGCTGGATTATATCCTGTACTATTCTCCGATTCTGTTGATTGCATTTTCAAGATTGTCCATATGTGATTTTAGCTGTTCTATAGAATCATTAGCTTTTTCTTCATCTATAGGATTATCAATATTGTCAATCCTGTCTTTTGCATCATCAGCTTTTTCTTTTAATTCATCTATCTTTTCATTTAACTCATCAATTTTATCAATTATATCTTCACTTTTCCCTTCAATATCTGCACTATCAATAGTATCCTTTAATTCATCCATTTTCTCATTTAATTCATCTATTTTATCTTTAGTTTCACTATCAACTTCATCTAGCTTATCACTAATTTCAGCTGGAGTTGTTTTTAATTTATCCATTAACTCGGATATCTTATCTGATTCAAAAATTTCATCTACTTTATCACCTGATGGTTTTTCATCAGTATTTTCTTTTACTTCTAATATATAATCGTCTTGAAAATTCAAACCGCAACTCAACATAGAAAACGGCACCATACATATTGTACATATTAAAATAATTTTTTTAATTTTCATCATTCCACCTCAGCTATTTTTTGTACTGACAAGTATATATTAATACTTTTTTTACTTTTATGCAATGAAACATTGAATATAAAAAATAACAGAACTGCTAAGCGCTATCTCAGCAGTCCTGTTTATAAATTATTTATAGTAAGTCTTTGTATTTTTTAATTATACAACTTCTTCAAGTTGATCTAAATTTTCATTTTCAAAAACTTCTATTTCAAAAGATTTTTCCTGTTTAGCAACTATTGTTGTGCATACCGCATCACCTGTTATGTTTACAGCAGTTCTTGTCATATCAAGAATTCTATCAATTCCCATTATTAATCCTATACCTTCAACTGGCAATCCCACAGAATTGAATACCATTGATAATGTTATAAGTCCTACTCCCGGAACTCCAGCAGTTCCTATCGAAGCTAAAGTTGCTGTTAATATAACTGTAAGATATGCATTAAGATTAAGATCAATCCCAAATGCCTGTGATACAAATACAACCGCTACTCCCTGCATGATTGCTGTACCATCCATATTAATTGTTGCCCCTAATGGTATTGTAAATGATGAAATTTTCTCAGATACACCAATCTTTTCTTTTAATGTTTCAATTGAAAGTGGAATTGTAGCGTTAGATGTAGCCGTTGAAAATGCGAAACTCATCACAGGTGCAAACTTCTTTAAGAACTTTATCGGACTTAAATTTGCAAATCCCTTAAGCATAATCATATATGTTCCCAGACACTGTACTACTAAAGCAAGCATTACTGCAAATATATACTTTAACATTGGTGTAAAAGCACTCCATCCTATTGTTGAGAATGTAGTTGCTATCAAGCAGAAAACTCCAACTGGCGCTACTTTCATCACTATCATTGTCATCTTCATCATAACTTCATTAAATTGTTCAAAAAACTTTGCCACTATTTCAGTTTTCTTTCCAAGTGTAGCTAGTATTATACCAACTAAAATAGAAAAAACGATTATCTGAAGCATATTTCCACTAGATAATGCATCTATTGGATTTGTAGGTATTATATCTAAAAGAACATCAGATAAAGCTTTTGACTCTGCTACTTTTGTTTCAGCTATTTGAATACTTGACATATCAAGTCCTATTCCAGGATTTATTATCTTTCCAATCCCTATAGCTATAGAAATTGCAATAGCAGTAGTGACTACATAAAATATCATAGTCTTTATTCCAACTCTGCCAAGCTTTTTTGTATCCCCTATTGCCATACTTCCACAAACTAAAGAACAAAATACTAATGGAACTACAAGCATCTGCATTGCTCTTAAGAATCCCTTACCAAAAACTTTAAATACTCCATTAATTAAAAAATCATCTCTTATAGTACCTGCTGGAACAAATCTATATAGAAAAATTCCACATAAAGCCCCTAATATTAATCCAATAAACACTTTTGTTGTCAATCCTAATTTTCTTTTCATACATGTCCCCCAATTCCTTTATAAAATGAATAATTTTATTTTATTCTTGCATTTATTATCTTATTTATATCATGTTTTAATTTTTGATACAAGATATTTTTCTTTCAAAAATCAGTATTGCAAGACTTCATTCATATAACCCCTATATTTATCTAGGTTTTCCCATTATAGATTTTTGAAATTTATTTTTAATCTCCCTTCATTTCACATGTATTAGCATTTCATTTTTTATCCTTTTTGAAATGATAATTATATCTATTTCTCAGTTCATTTATTTTTTTGATAGATAAATAAGGATAAAAAATGAAGAGATAATATTTAAATATCTCTTCACTAAAAAACCGCATTATGAATTTGTTAAATATATTTTCTATCTTAATTTTTCTCAAATATTAATTTTCATATATTTTTACTTTTTAACATCTTTTAAAGTATCTGCAATAGCTGCAATACTTCCTAATGATGATAATGTTTCATTTGGTAATATAAGCTTATTAGCTGGATTATTAGCCATTTCTTTAAGAGCTTCAACCTGCTTTAAAGCTATGACTCTCTCATCAGTTCCCGATTCAATTATCGCCTTATTTACTTTCATTATAGCTTCTGATTCTGCAATTGCAATCTGTTCAATAGCCTTTGCCTTACCTTCTGCTTCTAATAATTGAGATTCTCTCAAACCTTCCGCTCTTCTTATGTTAGCTTCCTTTTCTGCTTCAGCTTTTAATATCTGAGATCTCTTTTCACCTTCAGCCTTTTCTACCTGTGACTGTCTTAAACCTTCAGCCTGAAGAATCATTGCTCTCTTATCTCTTTCAGCTTTCATCTGCTTTTCCATTGCCTGTTGTATTTCTGCAGGTGGAATTATATTTTTAATTTCTACAGATAATATCTTAATTCCGTAAGCATCTGTCACCTCATCAATTATTGTTAACAAATCCTGATTTATCTTATCTCTTCCTGATAATACTTCATCTAATGACATATTACCTATGATATTTCTTATATTTGTTGTTGCTGAATATACAATACCAGCCTTATAATCTTCAATGTTGTAAACTGCATCTCTTGGATTTAACAATTTAAAGAATATAACATTATCAACAGAAATCTTTACATTATCTTTGGTTATAACTGATTGTGGTGGTACATCTAATATCTGTTGTTTTGTTGAAACCTTTTTTCTTACGAAATCAACAAATGGAATTATAAAATGCCATCCTGGTTCTAAAACCCTGTCAAACTGCCCAAATCTTTCTACTACGTATAAGTAACCTGTATTTACTATTTTAATCGATGATAGAATTACAATAACTGCAATAAGTAATATTAGTCCTAAAATTATTGTGAATATCATATCTATTCCTCCTCAACTTTTTTAATTAATAGTTTTATTCCTTCTATTCCTGTAATTTTAAATTTATCTCCAGATTTGATTTTTGTGCCTGTATTAATTGCTGTCCAATATTCTCCTCCCACTTTAATCTGAGCTTTATCCTTTATTTCTTTATCACTTTCCATAATCTTTCCTATATAGCTTTCTTCCATAAGTGGTGTTTTCTTGAATCCATTTTTGAATTTTTTCTTCAGCCATGGATATCCTACTGCTATTGAAATTATGTTTACAACTGCAAAAACTATAACCTGTACTGAAAAATCCATTCCAGCAGATGCACATACTGAAGCTGCAATTGAACCTGCTGCAAGAAGTATAAAACAAAAACTGCTCGATAGTATATCAATTACAAATACTCCTATAGCAATCAATATCCATAAAATTACTGATCCCATATCTATCCCCTCCTCTAATAATTATACTTCATTTAACTTTTACTTAGTATCTTTTTTCCATGTTTTAATTATATAGTATCTTAAATCGGTTTTCAAGTTTTTTTATATCTTCTTAAGAGTTATTTTATACTTCTTATGAAGTACTCACTCTTTACCTCTTATTCTCTTCATTTATATATTGATTATCTCCACATTTTAAAAACTAAAATCAATATTTTATCTAATTATCAATAATTGATACTTCCAAATATATCTTTATTTTACATAATATTCATTAATGTTGACGCTATGCCTTAAAAATATTAATATTAAATGAAAAAGTATTCTATTTTTCATTTAATATCAGAAGTAGATAATTATTTCTTTTATACTGCTTTGATTACGTATATTTATTCTTTAAATTAAGGATATATTTTTTCTATATGTACAAAAATATATTCATAGTAATCATTGCAGCATGAAAATTAGTCTATAAATTAAGGAGTGATTATATGGATTTTATAAAAGTTGCATCAGCATGTCCAAATACACGTGTAAGCGATGTAGATTATAATGTTGAAAATATTCTATTATGTATAAATGAAGCACAAGAAAAAAATTGTAAATTCATAGTTTTTCCTGAACTATGTGTTACATCTTATACATGCGCAGATTTATTTCTTCAGGAATATCTTCTAAATAAAGCCTCTCAGGGAATAGAACATATCTTAAATAGCACGAAGACAGTTGACATGCTCATTGCTGTAGGCTCTACTTTAGTTGCAAACAGTACAATTTATAATTGTGCATACCTTTTGTTCAAAGGAAAGATTCTTGGAATAGTTCCAAAATCATATATACCTAACTACAGTGAATTTTATGAAAAAAGATGGTTTAGTGAAGGAATTTCTATTACAAATCAAAAAGTTGATCTTCCTTATCAAAAGGACATACCATTTGGTACAGATTTAATTTTCTCATCAAACCTCGGAAATTTCGGTGTTGAAATATGTGAAGATTTATGGGTTACAATACCACCAAGCTCTTATCTTTCTCTTATGGGAGCACATGTAATTGGAAACCTTTCTGCATCTAATGAATTAGTAAGCAAGGCTGATTACAGAAGAGCATTGATTTCTAATCAAAGTGCACGTTGTATATGCAGCTACATATACTCATCAGCTGGTGTTCATGAATCAACAACCGACCTTCTTTTCAGCGGACATCTATTAATAAGCGAGAACGGAAGTTTATTAAATGAAAATAAGAGATTCCAGAGAGATAATGAAATAATCTACAGTGATGTAGATATGTTCAGATTAAAATCTGAAAGAATGAAAAATCTAAGCTTCAGAGATGCATCTAAATTTTCAAATAAAATTCCCTCTATAATAAGATTTGAATTCTCAAACACTGAATTGAAAGATTTCAATAGGTTTATTGATAAACATCCTTTTGTTCCATCATCTGAAACAGAAAGAGATTTAAGATGCAGGGAAATATTCAATATACAAGCTGCAAGCCTTGCAAAGAGACTAGAGCATACTCATTCTCAAAAGGCTGTTGTAGGTATCTCAGGAGGCCTTGATTCAACATTAGCATTACTTGTAATAGTAAAGACTTTTGAATTATTAAACTTAGATAAAAAGAATATAGTTACAATAACAATGCCTGGATTTGGAACTACAGATAGAACATATAATAACGCTCTTGATTTATGCAGAGAACTTGGAACTGATTTAAGAGAAATCAACATAGTAAAAGCTGCCCTTCAGCACTTTGAAGATATTGGCCACGATAAAAACATTCATGATGTAACATATGAAAATGTTCAGGCAAGAGAAAGAACTCAAATATTAATGGATATTGCAAACAAAGAAAGAGGTCTTTTAATTGGTACTGGTGATTTATCAGAATTAGCTTTAGGATGGTGTACTTATAATGGAGACCATATGTCTATGTACTCTGTCAACCCATCAATTCCAAAGACACTCGTAAGATATCTTGTTAAATATGTTGCTCAAAATGAATCTAACTCAATAGTCAGCCATACTTTAATGGATATACTTGATACTCCTGTAAGTCCGGAATTACTTCCAAAAGACTCAAATGGTGAAATAGCACAAAAGACAGAAGATATAGTAGGTCCATATGAGCTTCACGATTTCTTCTTATACCACTTTATAAAGCATGGCTCTACAATGGAAAGAATCTTATTCCTTGCACAGCATGCATTTAAAGACGATTACTCAAAAGAAGAAATTCAAAAATGGCTTGATAAGTTTATGTATAGATTCTTTACTCAGCAGTTCAAGAGAAGTGCCCTTCCTGACGGTCCAAAGGTAGGAAGTATTTCATTAAGCCCAAGAGGTGATTTCAGAATGCCTTCTGATGCACAACCATGGAATTAAGTTAACTAAACTTTTATTTTTTAAGTTATAACATATAAATTTTATATAAGAGAATTCATCCATTTGAATTCTCTTTTTCCCATTTACCCTAAAATCTCTTTTATCAATTGAAATAAATATACAATATAGCCAATAAAATAGCACTTTTATTATAAAACAATAAATATTAAAAGCAATTATTATTAATATACTAAAATTTTATCACTTTTTATAATGAATTGTAGAATTTCCTTCTAACAAGTGCTAAAATATATGTTATCGAATAATTTGGCAATAAGCCTAAAGATATGGAGGAATTAAAATGGGGAAAAAAGCTGATATAGACTGGGGTAAATTAGGATTTGACTATATAAAGACAGATTATCGTTATATTTCAGTCTGGAAAGATGGAAAATGGGATGAAGGTAAACTTACAACAGACAATACTCTTCATATAAGCGAAGCATCACCTGTTCTTCATTATGGACAAAGTTGTTTTGAAGGATTAAAAGCATATACTACAAAGGAAGGCAAGATTCAATTATTCAGACCTAACAGAAATGCTGCACGTATGAATGAAAGCTGTGACAAACTTCTTATGCCACATGTACCTGAAGAAAAATTTATAGATGCGTGTATGCAGGTTGTAAAAGCAAATGAAAAGTATGTACCACCATACGGAACTGGTGCAACTTTATATATAAGACCAATCTTAATGGGAGTTGGAGATAATATTGGAGTTAAGCCAGCATCAGAATATATATTTACAGTATTCTGTATGCCAGTTGGACCTTACTTCTCAGGAGGATTAAAACCATGTAACTTCGTAGTTCAGGATGAATATGACAGAGCTGCTCCTAAAGGAACTGGTAAGCAGAAAGTCGGTGGTAACTATGCTGCATCATTACAAGCACATAAAAAAGCTGCTGAAGGTGGATATGCAGATTGTATCTACTTAGACCCTGCAACTCATACTAAAATTGATGAAGTTGGTGCTGCTAACTTTATAGGTATTACAAAGAAAGGCGAATTTGTAACTCCTAAATCATCATCAATCTTACCAAGTATAACAAAGTATTCTTTATTATATATAGCTGAGCATTACTTAAACATGCCTGTATATGAAAGAGATGTTCTTGTAGACAATCTTGATGAATTTGCTGAAGCTGGTGCCTGCGGTACTGCTGCTGTAATCACTCCAATTGGAGCTATAGATTACAAAGACAAGAGATATGTATTCCATAGTGAAACTGAAGTAGGACCAACTATTAAGAAATTATATGATATTCTTTACGGAATTCAAATGGGTGATGTTGAAGCTCCTGAAGGATGGATTTACGAAGTAAAATAAGCTAAAAACAATAAGAACCAGTTCTAACAAATGAACTGGTTCTTTTATTTACATAAATAAATTAATTAAAACATGTATAATCTATTCTAAAATTCTAGAGGTTATTGCTTATTGTTTCGCTTATTACATCTTTAGGAACAAATCCTGTTATTTCATCAATAAGTCTTCCATTCTTAAAAAACATAAGCTTAGGTATGCTTCTTATATTATATTTTTTTGCAGCTTCCGGACTTTCATCTACATCTATTCTAACAATCTTAATGCCCCTATTTTCATTTGATATCCCATCCAATACGGATGATAACATTTTACATGGCCCACACCACTCGGCTGAAAAGTCTACAATAATAAGCCCTCTTTCATGTAATACTTCCCTTGTAAAATTATCATCATTGATACTTCTTATCATACTTTCCTCCTGTCTGCCTACGTTTCTACATTAATTACTTCAATTAACATAGATATAAGCGTATTTATTATTTCTCATAATACTATAATATTCATTTAAATAGGTTTTGTTTACTAAAAACTCCTCTCATTAAAATAAATAACCACAAATAGAAACAACGATAATTCTCTATTGGATAAAAAAAAGCATACAGTTATATACTATATGCTTTCTTATGTGCTAAAATGATGAAATTTTATGAAGTCTGCTGTATTCTCCACCACTCTTCAGAAGTTCCTCATGAGAACCTTTTTCTATTATTCCAGTGTTCCCCATAACTACTATTTCATCTGCATTTTTTATTGTAGACAGTCTGTGAGCTACTACTATTGTAGTTCTTCCATGACAAAGTTTTTCTAATGAATCCTGAATTATTTTTTCAGTAACATTATCAAGAGCTGATGTAGCTTCATCAAGTATAAGTATTGCTGGGTTTTTCAGAAATACCCTTGCAATTGATATTCTCTGCTTCTGCCCGCCTGAGAGTTTCACTCCTCTTTCACCTATATATGTATCATATCCATCTGGAAGGTTTTCAATAAACTCATGTATATTTGCCATTTTAGCTGCTTCAATTAGTTCCTCATCAGTAGCATTGCTTTTTCCATAAAGAATATTTTCTTTTATTGTTCCAGTAAATAAAAATACTTCCTGCTGTACTATTCCTATATTTGCTCTTAATGAATGTGCTGTAACATCATATATGCTTTTACCATCAATTAAAATATCCCCATTATCAACGGTATAGAATCTAGGTATCAGATTGCAGAATGTTGTTTTCCCCCCACCAGACGCACCAACAAGTGCAAGCATTTTACCTTTTTCAATCTTGATTGAGATATCATTTAAGACTTTCTTTCCTTCATAGCTAAAGTCAACATTCTTAAATTCTATTTCTCCTTCAACATCTTTTAATTCTTCAGCATCTTCCTTATCAAATTCCGTTTCACTATTCATTATTTCCATATATCTCTGGAATCCAGTAATTCCATTTTGAAACTGTTCCATAAAATCTATAAGCTTTTTAATTGGCTGAGTAAACATCTTTATAAAAAGCATATATGCCATAAAATCACCTATGTCAATAATACCCTTAAAAGTGAATAATCCGCCGCCAATAAGACCTATATAATTCAATATATCAAGCCCAAATCCAGACCCTGAAAAATACTCAGCCATAACCTTATAGGCTCTTCCACGGGCATTCATGAATCTTTCATTGCCTTCTTCAAATTTCTTTTCTTCTGATTTATGACTTACAAAAGCTTTCGATATCTTTATTCCTGATATGCTGTTTTCAAGGGCTGCATTAACTGCTCCCGTTTCAACCTTTGTTTCCATGAATGCCCTGCTCATTTTCTTTCTTTCGAAAACAGTAAAAATAACTATAAACGGTATGAAAGCAAAAATTAAAATTGTAAGTGGAACATTTATAGTACATAATATTATGAATGATCCGGCAAGCATTACAACAGATATGAATAAATCCTCAGGTCCATGATGAGCAAGTTCTGATATATCCATAAGGTCATTGATTATCCTAGACATTATGTCCCCAGTTTTATTGTTGTCAAAATAGCTGTTTGGCAGTCTTTGAAGATGTTTGAATACACTTCTTCTCATGTCTCCCTGCATTCTTACACCAATAATATGTCCCCAGTACTGCATAAAATATGCACATGCAGCCTTAGCTATAAAGATTATAAGCAGAACTGCTGCAAATACCCCTATCATCTTCAAGTTTTTATTTGGTATAGAATCATTAAGAAGCTCCCTTGTCATCATTGGATAAACAAGATCACACAACGATGCAATAAATGCTGCTATAAGATCTAATGTAAAGATAGTCTTATACGGTTTATAAAACGAAATAAATTTTTTTATCATTTTTTCTCCTTTTCTTATGAATAAAAATTAAATAGCTTGTATATAATTTAAAATACGATACATAATTTTTAATATACAAGGTGGTGTCAAATATGATAAGAAAAACTTTTAACTTTGTTAATATGATTGTAGCAGTATCACTATCCATATTAGCATTAAATGTTATAACAAGTGCTTTAAATCCTAATATGTATTTTCCAATAATCTTTGTTTCAATTGGATTATGCAATATACTTTTAGGAATAAGCCTATTAAATGATAATAAAAAAGTCCTAAGCTTTTTTAATTTTGTACTAGCTGCTTTTATGTTTGTAAGTGTAGGCAGCCAGATATTTCTTTAATAAATCCACAAAACATTAATATTATAATCTACAGATTATAATATTTAAACATAAAATTATATTTTCCTTATATTAAATTTAATATTATATCCTTATTTCTTTTTAAATCATTGCTAAAGGAACCCTTAATACTTACAGGCCTTTCTCCAAATACAATGATATTTCCCTGGAAATATACTGCCTCATCAAGATCATGAGTCACAAGGATTACCATGCGTTTTTCTTTTTTGAGTATTTCTATAAACTCATTTATTATTGTGTATTTAAGCTTATAATCCAATGATTTAAATGGCTCATCCATAAGGATTACTTTAGATGGCTTGCCAAAAGCTCTCGCAATATTTACTCTCTGCTTCATTCCCCCACTCAATTCATGGGGATACTTATCACCTATTTCCTCTATACCCACAAGTTTTAAGACTTCATAAATCTTTTCTTTAAGAGAATTTTTATCATAATATTTTTTTAATGCAATTTCAAGATTTTCTTCTATAGTAATCCATGGAATAAGTCTGTCCTCCTGAAATACATAACTTATATCTCTACTTGTTACTCCGTAAATCTCACATTGTTCTGCATCAGAAAGACCTGCAATTATATTAAGAAGAGTTGTCTTTCCGCATCCAGATTCCCCTACGATACAGTTTACTTTCTCATCATCGAACTCAATATTGAAATTATCGAATATCTTATTCTTCCCATATGTCTTATTTAAATTCTTAATATATATCTTCATTTAACCACCTATATGTCATCTTGTTTAATTTTTTATTAATCATTTCAAAAATCGCTGATATTAGCATAATTATAAGTATCCATGCAAAAATACCTGCTGTATTAAAGTTTACTTTTTCAAGCTGAATCTGAGATCCTATCCCATACTTAGGCTGACCATGTACTTCACCTGCTATTACTACTTTAAATGTCAAGGAAAGTGTTGATACAAATATGTTCATAAGATAGAACTTTATTGTAGGTATATATATCTTTTTAAATTTATCAAACATACTTACTTCATATATAGATATCATTTCAATTATTTTTACGTCAATCTTGCACAAACTGTTCTGAATTCCTTCATAAAGTATTGGAAATATAATTGCAAATCCTACTATAAAGGGAGCTTTATCCTTGTCAAACCATACAAGTGCCAGAACAACAAGTACAAGGGTTGGTATAGTTTTGATGAAAGAATTTAATGGAGTAATAAAGTATTTAAAAAAGGGATACACATACGAGAGTACCCCTAACATTATAGATAAAGTCAATGCACATAAATAACTTATAACAGTCCTTGTAAAACTGCTGCTTACATACATATAAAAGTTCTTATCCTTAACAAGATTAATTACTTCTTCCAAAATACATTCAATCTTTGGAAGGTAAATATCATTATTTATAAATACAGCAATGATTTCCCATGATAAAAGAAACAACATACATGAAAGTATGGCATATTTACTTTTCCATGAATATTTCATCATCTGGTATGCTTCCTCCTATTGTTTTGGCTTCAAATTGATTAAGCTTATCAAAGTAAATTTTATATTCATTGTAGCAGTCTTTAATTCCAGCATAATTTATATTTGATCTGTCAACTGCCTTTACTATTATATCCTTTTTAGCTGAAACACCGATTTCTTCACAATATGAGCCTAATTCTTCTTTATTATCATAAATCCAGCTGCAGCTTTCATTTACTTTATCTAAAACTTTAGTGACAAATTCCTTATCATCATATATAAGATCACTTTTGACAATTATAGTTGACTGTGGATAACCATATTCTGAATTATTTAATGATTTCCATTCATCATTTAAGTTCATTATAGTCTTAAAATTCTCATTCTTAACCTGTACATTAGATAATGCAGGTTCTGGAATTACAGCATACTGTGCCTTTCCAGATAATATCACTGGAGCAAGCTCAGTAACTCCGTCAACATAGCTGAAATTAATATCCTTGTCCACATCAATTCCTTTATCAGTAAGAACTGCTCTTGCAATTATATCCGGAGTAAGTCCCTTGCTGATACTGTACACTTCTCTATCCTTAAGATTTTCTAAAGAAGTCACCTGATCATCTGAAGAACCTATATAAAATGATCCCCAGCCAACAGTTCCTGCAATTTTATATTCTTTATTCTTATTGTATACAATTGCTGCCAAATTTGATGGAACTATTGCAATATCAGGCTCTCCTTTCATTACACTGGTTGAAAGAGTATCTGAACTCTGTTCAATACTGTAGCTTATATTATGATCCTTATCAATTTCTGGTTTTTCCTTAATCATTTTTGCAGCTGCAATAGCTGGAAGCCCATCCGGTACAGTAAATTGTATCTCCTTAATTTCTTCTACTGATTTAGCCTCTTCCTTAGATGCTGCATTTCCACATCCTGAAAGCATGCATATACCCATAACTGAAGCCAGAATCATAGCTAATTTCTTTTTCATAATTATCACCTCATCAAATAATAGTCACTATATCTATTTATTACTCTTATTTAACTTTATTTAACTTTATTTATCTATATTTACCACTATTTATGATATCATAATAGATTAAAAACACAAGCTATATCACTATCTAAGTATAGATGTAGGTAATTATTTTTTATCTTCAACTTAATATAAAAGGACACCAGATTCAATAAATTTAAATCTGGTGTCCGTATAACTATCTGTATATGTCAACAATCATTCCCTGTATTTCGTCAACAGCAGCAACGATATTTATATTATCCTTTTCATCACTTAATAATGCCTGTGTAAGCTCTTCAAGTTTATTATCAATAGTATCAACTGTAATATAATACTGTGTCTGCCAGAAACTTATATCCTTTTTAGTCTGATACATAAATTCAAGTATAGATTCAAGATACTCCTTGATCATTTTTTTATACATGACAACATCAACATATGTTTTAGTTGTTATTAACCTTGATCCTCTTTTCTTTATATCCTCAATCATCTTATTGAGCTGTTCTTCTGATTTTCTCTGCCTCTGCTCGTTAAAACTATGAGAGAAATCTTTTTTCCCTGTAGTCACTTTTCTTTCCGCTGATACTGTACCCCTTCTTACTCTTCCTATCTCCATATGTTTTCTTTCCTTTCACTATAATATATAAAGCTATAGTCTGCCAGTTTAAATGTTACATGCAATCAATTAATATTATATATTCAATGTTACATAATAAATATATAATATTAAAAATTATATCAAATAACAAAAGGCACCTGCATAGTATATATTCATTATTTTCTATGTATTTATTTTCGTAAGTTCTGTATTAATTATTATATCATTTCAGTATAATATTTCTACTTTTATAGTCACTTTAAATACTATTGTGTTTTTATTGTATACAATCAGCAGTTAATTCAAGAAATCTATTAGAAATTTATACTAATTTTTATTTTCTTTTTTATAAGTATGTACAAAGATTAATTATATTAATTTTTATGATTGAAATGAAAAAATGTTTGTACTAAAATTTAGTTAATAAAAGATTTCAGGAGGTATTGAGATGATAGTAAAATGTATAGATGATACTCTTTGTTCTACTTTACAATTAAATAAAGAATATGTGGTAATTGAAGAAGCACCTGAATATTATGTAATTTTGGATGATAAAAATGATGAAACAATTTGTAAAAAATCAAGATTTGAAATAATTGAAGACGGTGAATTAGCTAAAAAGTCAAAGGCTACTATTACTGAATTAAGTTATCAGATAGAAAATGATTTTAAAGACATAAGACAGTTTAACATCAGAAAAAATTCAAAAGGTGAAATCAAAGAAATTTCTATTAAATTCAAATATGAATAATACTTATAAAGTCTGCAGTTATGATTTATCTGCAGACTTTATAAGTTATATGAAATTTTAATAATCTCAAAAGAATTTTCAGCTTTCTAATTATTGAGTATATTGATATTGTATTCCTCTAGCCATATATTTATCTGAATCAGATATGCTAAAAGCTGTGGCCCTGTCATAAGCTGCCCATACCAAGGTGTCTTGTATGATTCACCTTTAGTAGCTATTATATCTCTTACTATCTTTTCATCTATGATTTCATGAATTGGTGAAGATTTTTTGTCTAATATGCAACTTAACATTTTGCAAACTATATCTGTATAAACCGGATTGTGTGTTTTTGGATACGGACTCTTCTTTCTGTAAATTATATCATGTGGAAGTATTCCTTCCAATGCTGCCCTCAATATACCCTTTTCCCTGCCCTCATAAAGCTTTATTTCAGCTGGCATATTAAATGCATATTCAACAAGCCTTATATCTGCAAAAGGCACCCTTACTTCCAGACTGTTTACCATACTGACTCTATCTTTCCTGTTAAGCAGATTAACCATGAACCATTTAAGATTCAAATATGATACTTCTTTCATTCTATAATCTCTTTTACTTTCATTATCAATATGAGGAACTTTGCTTAATGATTTTTCGTATTGATCCTTTACCAATTCCTCTATTGGCATATCCTTAAGCTTATCATTCACTATTGAAATCCTGTCCTTTACAAATCTAGACCATGGAAATGTATTTAAAAAGAACATCTCATCTCTTGTAAACCATGGGTATCCTCCAAAGATTTCATCAGCACATTCCCCTGAAAGACCTACTACAAAATCTTTTCTTATTTCCCTGCAGAAAAGAAGTAATGACGAATCTATATCAGCCATCCCAGGGAGATCTCTTGCAAGTACTGAATCCTTCAAAGCAGAAGCTAAATCTGCATGATTCAATATTACATTCCTATGATTGCTTCCAATAAATTTTGCCATTTCTTCAGCCCAGTATTTATCCGATGAAGGCTGAAACAATGATTTCTTAAAATATTTATCATTATCTTCATAATCTATTGAATAAGTTGTAAGCTTCCTGCCATTCTTTTTAAATTCCTCTGCTGCAATTGCTGATATGGCAGAAGAATCAAGGCCTCCTGATAAAAAAGTACAAAGTGGAACATCTCCTACAAGCTGTCTTTTTATTGCATCTATAAGGAGTTCTCTTGTATGATCTATAGCTTCTTCTGCACTTTCAGTAAATTTTTCTGCTTTGACAGTCCAGTATTCCCATTTCTTAATATTGTTATCTCCATCAATAAGCATACAGTTGGCAGGTGCTATTTCTTTTATATCCTTTAACACACCGCTTCCCGGTATGGTAGAAGGCCCAAGTCCAAATATTTCTGTAAGACCTTCCCTGTCAATTTCGGCTTTAACATGAGGATGAGCTAAAATAGTCTTTATTTCTGAACCAAATATAAGTGTATTATTACATATTGTATAAAATAAAGGTTTAACACCCATTTGATCTCTTGCTAAAAATACCTTTCTGTTGTACTCATCATATACTGCAAATGCAAATATCCCTATCAGTTTATTTACACAATTACTTCCCCATTGTATATATGATGTTAGAAGTACTTCTGTATCTGAGTAAGAATTAAATTCATAGCCATACTTTTTAAGTTCATCTCGTAAATCATCAGTATTATAAAGTTCCCCATTGTATACTAATGTATATTTCTCTCCATGAACGGTTTTCGTCATAGGCTGTACTCCACCCTCAGGATCGACAACTATAAGCCTTCTATGTCCTAGCATAACATTTTGCGAAATATAAGTTCCTTCTGAATCAGGCCCTCTTCTAGTTAAAGTTTTTATCATCTTTTCTAATATATATTTATCTTGCATTATACTTTCATCAAAATTAACTAAACCAGCAATTCCACACATTTATTTCACCTCTCAAATTATTTACATTATTAAAATATGATTGGTATTTGATGATGTGCTTTATCTTATTAAGTGGCTTTCTCAAAATAAATTCTAACTCCATTATGCATACATTCCAATTATGTATCACATACTAAATGTGTAATACACACAACTTAATATAATTTTATAGAAATAACAATAAATATGTTTAGTTTGAAAATATGATTAAATATAAATACAAAAGAAAGGAGATTGTTGCTTAAGTTTAAATACTTAAGCAACTGTGATAAATTTTGAAAGTAACAAGTAACTGCACAAAAAATATTGAACTTATTCACTCTCATCTTGTTGTAGATAAAAGTTTTGATATAGTGGAAAGAAAAATGATTATTGGAGGCAGAGATAGTGTTTTATACTACATCAACGGCTTTATAAAAGATGATGTCATGGAGGAAATCTTAAAATCATTCTTCAAATTATCAGCAGAAAATATGGATTCATTTGAAGATGCTGAAGAATTCATGCTAAAACAAATACCTCATGTTTCAGTTGAAAAAGAAGATGATTTAGAAAAAATAATTGACACTCTCTTAAGCGGACAGACAATACTTTACATTGATCAATATAAATATTTCTTCGTTCTAGATCTTCGTACTTATCCAGGAACAGATTCTTCTGAGCCTGAAAAAGAAAAGACTCTTCGCGGAAGCCGTGATGCTTTCATTGAAAAATTAATATTTAATATTGGTTTTGTAAGAAGACGTATTAGAGATCCACGCCTAGTTTTCGAAATACATCAGATTGGAAAAATATCAAAGACTGATGTATGTATTGCTTACATTGATGGTATTGCAGATGAAAAGATGCGTAAAAAAATAGAAAACACACTTTTAAATATAGACTTAAATGCTTTGACTGTAGGTGATCAGAGTCTTGTTGATACAATGACAAAGGCTACTTACTTTACACCATTCCCTAAGGTACGTTTTACCGAAAGGCCTGATGTTACTGCTGCTCATCTAGTAGAAGGCAAGTTTGCTATTTTTGTTGATAACTCACCAAATGTAATAATACTTCCAACTACTTTTTTTGATTTTACTCAAGATATAAATGACTATTATTTCCCTTTATTTACTGGAAACTATCTAAGACTTATAAGAAATTTAACTATATTAGCTACTATATTTCTAATTCCTATTTTTCTATTATATATTAATGGTTCAATAACTCTGCCATCATTTTTTGATTTTATAAAGCCAGATTCTGATTATAACATTCCTATGTTCTGGCAGTTCATTATACTTGAATTTGCAATTGATGGTTTAAAACTAGCATCACTCAATACTCCTAGCCCTCTTGGTAGTTCTCTTTCAGTAATCGGAGGCTTAATAATAGGTGAATATACAATTAACACAGGTTGGTTTACTGATGATTCTATTTTATATATGTCTGTCGTTGCATTAGCTGGCTTTTCACAGCCAAGTGTTGAAATGACTTATGCATGTAAATTCACAAGGGTATTTCTGCTTATATGTTCACAAATATTTGGCTTGGCTGGACTAATCATAGGTACAATAATCGTCATAATAGTTATGGCTCGTACAAAAACAATTATTGGTGAACCATATTTCTATCCTTTGGTCCCATTTAATTGGAGAAAACTTAAAACTCTTTTATTTAGAACTAAAACATCTAAAAAAGTTCAAGAATCTTAATAAATTAAGGCTATATGAATAGACAATTATTCATATAGCCTTAAAAATCTCTTTCAAATTATTATTAAATTTCCGGCTTTTCAACTTCAAAAGCATAATCCTCTAAAAGTAAGTAACCCCCGCCATCATAGCATCCTATTTCTAGATTCTCTAAATTACCGCATTCAAAAACTGCACATTTATATTCACTACAGTAATAATTCTTTTTAATATTATCTGCTTCTTCATCATATATAACATTATTACTTTTCACATATATACGGTTTAAATCTGCACTTATTGTTTTTCCACGGTACTCGTAATTATATTTTACTACTACATATTTTCCATCATATGAACAATCTAATATTTTAACAGCTAAATTATCATTTATATTTAAATAAAACTGATGGAATTCATCTAAATTAATCTTATTGCTCGTAAGTATTTCCCCTTTACTTTTTCCACAGTAAATAGGTATTATATTTAATTTTTCTAACGGTTCATTACTCACATATTGCGCAGTATACTCATACTGATTTAAATTTGTAGATGTATTTTCACCGATAATCATCAGTTCCTCATCATCCTCATTTAAAACGAGAAATTCAAGCCCGCTGTTCTTATAGCTTTTATATATTGAATCTATCTTTATTGTAAGAGGTGAAATTGTCACTTCTTTTATTGTTCCTTTAAGGTCCTTGAAATTTATTCTGCTGTCTATTTTCTCTTCATAAGTATCTTTTAAAACTTTAGCGGTGTCTACATTGAATCTGATATTCCAGTTTCCTTCAATGTTAAACATCCTTTCAATACCTACTGAAACATTAAGATTCTCAGGCATGCTGTCATAATCCCAGTTTATCCTTTTTACTATTCTTGCTTCATTGTGATCTATAAGTTCAATATTATTCTTAGATATAAGGCACATCTCTCTGCCATTTATAGTAAGTGATGAAATATGTACATCTGCATCCTTTAAGTCTTTTATTTCTTCATTATCATTTTTTACAAGAAAGCTGAGCATTAAAATATTCCTATCTGCTACTGCACTTTCAAGGGTTACAGTTATATTCCCACTTTCTTTTGACTTTCCTACAACTTCAAGATAATCTTCGTACTGCTCTAAATTTATATCTTCATTCATTGAAAATATATTTTTAAGAACAGGTATATTTTCTTTCCTCATCATTCCAATAATTAATACAATTATCAGGATTATTATCAAAACATTGCACCTTTTACTACTAAATAATTTATGCAAAAGGGTTGTCCACTTCATTTTTAGCCCTCTTTATTTTTCATTTATTCAATTAGTATATACAATTCTAAAGATTCATTTTAGCATTGAGTAACAGAATTAAGGCCCGAATTTGTTCCTTCAGGCCTTAATATATAAATTCTTTATAAAAGTCTTGTTCCTTCCTTGTCCTGAGTTATTAATTTTTTCTTCATTAACCCGCCAAGAGTCATTTTAAAATAATTTTTACTTGTATTAAATTCTCTCTTGATATCTTCAGGAGAAGATTTATCATTGTATGGCATAAACCCACCATTCTTATTTAACATAGCAAGAATCTTTTCAGATAGTTCTTCCCTTGCATCTAATCTCTTCTTTCTAGTTGTTACTCCTATCATACCATCTTCATAAATTCTTTTTACTCTAGCATTTATAGTCTGGCCTGGATATAAATAATCAAAATGTTCATTTGCTAAAATAAGTCCCTTATACTTTCCATCAACTGCAACATTAAGAGTTCCATTTTCATTTGTGTTATATACTATTACTGAAACTTCATCTGAAACCTTATATTGACCTTCTTCCGCTGTATCAAGGTATAAATCTACCTTTGTAGTTCCTGCTAATCTGTCAGTCTTATCTATGTACATATAAATTAAATATTTTTCGCCTGTCTTAAGCTTGAAGCTCTGCTCTTTTAACGGTATAAAAAGATCTCTTTCTAATCCAATATCAGCAAAAGCACCTATGTTGCTTTGAGATACTATTTTAAGATATGCCACTTCTCCAGTAGTTATGTATGGCTTTTTCAATGTGCATATCATTCTGTCTTTTGAATCTCTATATACAAATACCTCTATCTTATCTCCTTCATTAATATCTACTCCCTTACATGCACTGTTAGGAAGCAATACTTCATCACCAAATTTATCCTTAAGATAGTAACCAAAATCAACCTTTTTACTTACTACTAAATTACAATATTGTCCTAATACTATCATATTTATTCCTCCATACATCATACTATTATGATGCTTATATTTTATTCTATTTCTTTGCTTAATTTAACATAATTTAAGCTTGATTGTTTATTTTTTTCAATTTCATCTTCTGTCAGCTTTCTTACAACCTTTGCTGGATTTCCAAGAATCAAAACTCCATCTTCAAACTCCTTATTCTGAGTCACAAGAGATCCTGCTGCTACTATACTATTATTACCTATTTTAGCTCCATTTAATATTATGGCTCCCATACCAATCAAAGTATTGTCCCCTATAGTACATCCATGTATTACGGCATTATGACCAATAGTGCAGTTGTCACCTACAATAACTTTTTCAGTTTTATCTACATGGATGACTGAATTTTCCTGTACATTAGTATTTTCACCAATAGATATACTCTCCATATCTCCCCTCAAAACTGAACCAAACCATATATTAGAGTTCTTCTTTAGTGTAACATCCCCGATAATAACTGCTGTTTCCGAAATATATGATTCTTCATGTATAATAGGACTTTTTCCCATATATATTTTAATCATTTGCATCACCTCATAAAATTATGTGCTAATCATCTCTATATTATAAATTTCTAAAATAGATATATTTAATTTTTGTAATTGAGCTGTTTCTGCACTATATATATTAATAATTTAAATCAATCTTTAAAAACCAAATAATAATATGCTTTATATCTTCTTTATTAACAAAAAAATAAAAGTTAATCTTAAAGCTCAGCTAAAGTTATTTTATCATTAGATTTAGTTATTGTCATTATTTTAGATACTTCTTTAATAAGTATATATTATAAAATAATTTTAGAGGAATAATTATGGGAAAGAAAAAGACTTCTAAATCTGAAACCATGGATATAAGTAATCTCAAATTCTATTTTGGTATTCCGCATGCTCATTGTGCATTTTCAACAGGCCTTGGAACTCCCATAGAGGCATTTGATTATGCAAGGCATAACGGACTTGATTTTCTTATACTTACAGATCATAATAACTACTTAACAAAATCCGTAAGAGTAAAAGGTGAAGAATTCAGCAAATGGGATGCATCTCAACATATTGCATCACGCTATAATAAAAAGCATGAAAACTTTCTATCAATGATAGGCTTTGAAAGTAAAACAAATCTCTTAGGAGATATAAATATCATCAATTCAAATATTTTTTTTACTGGAACCGTGAACAATATTCAGCTTTTGGTACTATGGATGCTAAATAACCCAAATGCCTTCATTTCGATTAATCATCCTCACAGTTCTATAGAACATCTTGAATTTAATCCTATATTAAACAGACTTATTACATCAATAGAAGTTGGAAATGGTTCAGCTCCAAATAAGTATCAGAGATATGAAAAATATTATTATAAGCTCCTTGATAAGGGATGGAAGCTTGGTGCAATAAACAGTCAGGATAATCATAGATTAAACTTCGGAGATGATGAAAATTTAACATGTGTCATAGCAAACAGCTTAAACATATCCTCTATAATCCAGGCTTTTAGAAATAGACATACATATTCAACTGAATCTAGGAGCCTTACCATGTACTTTACCATAAATGAAGTATTCATGGGAAATTCAATAAGCCTGCATGATGATGAACTCAATTTTCTCATTTTTGCAAAAGATATAAATAATAAGATTTCTGAAATACAGATTATATCAAATTATGGAACAGTCATAAAAAAAATCGCAAATTTAAATTTAAACAGAGTCAGGTATCTTTATAAACATGAACCTGAAAGAAACGAAAGCTGGTATGTCATTAAAGTAATACTTGAAAACTCAAAAATTGCAATAAGTTCTCCTATTTTCATAGAATAAAAAGTCGGCTGATATCAACCGACTTTCTTTTATTTATCTTTTTTATTATTCTTAACTCTGTTTGGCTTTGCCTTAGGCTTTATTACTATAGGCTTTTCCTTTTTCTTAGGACCACCTGTCTGCTGTATTTCCATAAACCATAATAAAAATAAGACCGTAACTATTGTTATAGCTGAATTTAGGTATCCATTAATCCCTTTTAAGAATAACTGGCAGCAAAATAATATTATTGATATTGCTAAAGGTATCCATTTATTTATACGTATTTTATTGAATACATATAATCTACATGCTGCGTAAAGAGCTAAAATAATTATCAGCATTACGACATAAAATAAAATTGTAGATAAAACATTCATCGATGAATTTCCTCCTTATAAAGTCTATAATAATAATATTAAGTTAATTTCTTAATATTATCAAGTATTTAAGTTTTCTTTTTACTTTTATTATAATTTTTTCTTATGTGGAATATTTTATTAAAATATTAAAATTTCAAAATTATTTTTACAATTCTTCATATTTTCCTTTAAATTTTTGTTTTTTTTTGATAGAATATAAAAAATAGAATACATAATAAGAGGTGATATAATGGCTTTTGTTCCAAATGGTCATTTAGATGAATTAGATTTGCAGATTTTAGAACTTTTAATAAAAGATTGTAGAACTCCATATTTAGAAATAGCAAGAATATGCCATGTCAGCGGTGGTACTATACACGTTAGAATGAAAAAGATGGAAGATATGGGGATAATAAAAGGCTCAAGAATAGTCTTAAATCTTCCTAAGCTTGGATATGATGTTTGCTGCTTTGTTGGTATCTATGTTGATAAAACATCATCATTTAATTCAGTATTTGATCAAATGTCTCATATAAAAGAAGTAGTTGAACTTCATTTAACTACTGGTGATTATTCAATGTTTGCAAAAATAGTATGTAAAAATATTTCTGATCTTCAGGATGTTTTACTTAATAAGATAAATAATATTGATGGTATATCAAGAACTGATACATTTGTTTCTTTATCTCAACCTATAGATAGAAATATAACTTTATAATTAAAAATATTCTAAAAATCAGTATTAAATTTTTAATACTGATTTTTATTTTGTGCATAATTTAATCATTCATGGAGAAAATAACCATGTATAAAATTTATAATTAAGGAGTGTATTTATATGAAATATTTAGATATTACTGCACTTATTTTAGTTATTATAGGTGGAATTAACTGGGTATTAATTGGATTTTTTCAATATAACTTAGTTGATTCTATTTTTGGAATTAGCTCTTTAATAAGCAGAATAATCTATGCACTAGTAGGATTGGCTGCTTTATATTCTATTTCATTCTTCATGAAGAAATAAATCATATTTTCATGTTCTACAAATGACGATAATAACCATAAAATATATTAACTCATATTTAATATATTGTATTAATATTTATTTCTGCAATATATATCATTATAATAAACTCTGTAAATTCTACAGAGTTTATTCTCACTTTACATATAATTCAAATTAAGAAAATATTAATCATATATTAATTTTTTATTTCATCTTTTTGGTATATAATATAATAAATTCAATCAAGAGAGCTATTAAAAGGAGGCTTGAATATACTTTGATTAGTTTAATTCATAACAATATATACGATATAGTGTACTTGTTTGCATTTTATTCTTTTTGTGGATGGTGCCTTGAAGTATCTTATTATTTTAAAAATGAGAAACGATTTGTTAACAGAGGGTTTTTAAAAGGTCCATTCTGCCCTATTTATGGATGCTGTATTGTAACTCTTGTATTTCTATTAGATCCATACAGAAAAAATATTCCGCTATTATTTTTAAGTGCTTTTTTTATAACATCAATCATGGAGTACATTACAGGATTTATACTTGAAAAGGTATTTAAGGCCAAATGGTGGGATTATTCCGATGATCCATTTAATATACATGGGCGTGTATGCCTTCCATATTCATTATTCTGGGCAAGTGCTGAATTAGTAATAATAACTATTATAAATCCAATAATAGTCAAAGCTATTTACAATATTCCTTCTTTCCTTGCTTCTTTATCTTTTTATTTTATTGTATTTTATTTTATATCAGATTTTTCAATTACAGTATTTTCGCTTTTAGATATAAACAAATCTTCATATCCCTTTGAACTTGCTTCAATTAATTTTTCTTTCAGCAAGGTAAACTCTATTTCTAATTTTTATAGAGTTAGAGCAACAGATAAATTCAAGAGTGTTGAAAATATACTTCAAAGATTAAAATTAAATAATATGAAATTTATTCGAAATATTAATAATAAATCATATAGGCAGTTTAATGAACTAATTAAAAACCTTAAAGAAAAGATAAAAAAATATTAAGGGAAAAATCCCTTAATATTTTTTTATCTTTTTTCACTTTTTATTTGTTTTCATTCATTTTCTTTATTTCATCAAATAATTCTATTGCAGCATTTCTTGGTCCATTTTTTTCCTGTCCCTTTACTCCTAGGCATGTTCTTATCTGCCCCACCTTAACCTTATTATCCTTAAACATTTCATTAAAGTATTTGTCTATAAGGATATCTGTTTCTGCCTGTTTCTGTGCTGGTCCAAATGGATTTGCAAAGTATGATTCAACAAGACCCTTTTCAGTTGTTGTTCCTTTAGCCATCCTTGCACCTGCTTTAAACACTTTTATTGCTTCTTCAGGTGTGCTAAAGTAATTTAAATACTTTCCTCCCTCTTCAACGCCTTCATAGTTATTAGCATAGAAGAAAAAGTCTACTTTATTTCCCTTTGTTATTTCTTTATATGATGCAACCGGCATAACAAGTCTTGCATTTACCTTATCCGGATTCATAAATATACTTCTATCCATTTCCTTAAATGCATATCCCTGATCCAAGTCATCCAGTCTTACGAACGCCCCTATTTCTGTACCGTATCCTATTATATCGCCATTTTCAAGCTTGAAAGTACCCATATCATCAAAGATAATTGTCATATCTGAAATATAATCTTCACTTAAGCTTCTAAAGGCTTCAAGGCTTTCAGACTTACCAGCACCGCTGTCTCCCATTATAACAACATTAGCTTCGTCTCCACTCTTTAATAATACATTTACCATTGATCCATGTATAGGAAGGTATCCCCTCTTAATCATAAGAAGATTATAAAGAGTAAGTGTCATCTTTTTCATATATCCAAAGTAATCTATCTTTTCAGAATGATTAATGTATCCTAGAACTATATCATTTTTATCATCTTCATAGAATACTGTCTTAAGATCTTCGCCATCATCCTTTGCACCAAAAACAAATATCATTTCAGGCTTTCTTCCTCTTGTTTCTTCACTTCTTGCCATTTCAAATAAGTTACATAGAGTTATCCCATGTTCCATGAAATCTCTATGGAAGTATATGAATATTATCATGCCTCCAATTTTAGCAGGATAGCATAACCAGTGATCCTTATTAATATCAGCATATTTTAAAGGATTATAATCTATTGCTGTAAACATTCCATCTCTAGTATTTCTCTTAGGATAAGTTATGAATGGTGTCTCAAGAAGAATATGATCAATAAATGGGATATCTTCTAAAACTTCATATCCATTAGGCGTTGCCCATTCCAATTCCTGAATCATGATACCTGCATTCCCTCCTGCTGGTATCTGCCTGTATACTTTAGGCTGATAGCCTACTACATGCATTTCTATTTTTCTGTATAAATTTAATATTAATGCTGAAAAATTCGTATTAGCTTCAGTAAAGCTTACTGCTGCAAGCCCTTCCTGAACCTTATATCTATGGACTATTGTATATCTTTCAAGCTTTCTCCAGAATAAATATATATCTTCTACTACTTCTATAAATTTGTCCTTATCCTGAAGCATATTCTTATAGTAATCATTTATAGTAATTACTTCATCAGCCTCCATTATTGTAAGATATCTTATCATCTGAGTTAAATCTCGTCTTATATCTATAAGACTATCTGTATCTAATACAGAACTTAAATATCTGTAAGATAATGAATTTTTCTTTTTTGCTCTTCTTAAATAAACTTCTAAAATTCGTCTAAATCCATTACTTTCTAATACTGATTCAAAACTTTTACAATATTTGGCTGTAAAGTTTATCATCACCTTATCATTGCTCATCGAGAATTCTTTTTTCATACTCTGCCCCCTATATGAAATTTTTAAAAACTAAATATTTCATTTTTTATTCTATTTCCACATATTGATATCATTATACCATATTTTTTGCAATATTCAACCATGCTTTTTTGCATTTTTTATTATATTGAAATATATAAAAAGTAAATATCCCAATGTATTTATGTTATTGTTCATGCAATTTTTATATATTATTAATTTTATTTTCTTTATACTTTTATGAATATTAAATTTATTTATTCTTTTTTTGTTCGATTTTATAAAAATACAGTATATTATTTAGATTTATTGAAATAATTATAAAGGATTGTATACTTTACAAAAACTATTCCAGCATTTATGAAAGGTTTATCATATGATATTAAATATAAAGAAAAGACATTTCAAATATTTATTTCTATCTGTGTTATTTTTATTAGTTTTCTCATCTTCATCATGGTACATAAGAAAAATATCTTCTAAAAAAATCAATCCAGAACTCATGTATGTTCATTATATTAATGTAGATCAGGGAGATTCTATATTAATTCAAGTAAATAATAAAAACCTTTTAATAGACAGTGGTCCTAAATCCCACAAAAGACAGCTCATAAAATATCTCAATTCCTTAGGTATTTCATCCTTAGACTATGTTATTGCAACTCATCCCCATGATGATCATATTGGAAATATGAATACAATAATCAATACATATAAAGTAAGATCCTTTTATGCTCCAAAAGTTTATTCTCATACAAAGTCTTTTGAACAGATGATTGAAGCTTTAAAAACTAAAAACCTAAAGATTATTCCTATAAAGCGTGGGTGTAATACAATCAACCTTGGTAATCATACCTTAACCGAAGTATTTTCTCCAATTAATGATGAGTATGATAATGAAAATAACTATTCAGCTGTTATTAAAATTTCCTTTGGAAATACTTCATTCTTATTTACTGGAGACGCTGAGAAAGAAATCGAAGATAAGCTTTTATCTCTTCATGATGATATATCTTGTGATGTCTTAAAAGTTGCCCACCACGGCTCATCTTCTTCGACTACAGAATCATTTTTAACTAGTGTAAATCCCAAATATACAGTAATCAGTGCAGGCAGGAATAATATATATGGCCATCCAGATAAAGAAACCTTATCAAAACTGAATAAATACAGCATAGATATTTTAAGGACAGATATTAAAAATAATATAACCTTTATTTCTGATGGCAGTAAAATAACATATATAAACTCATGACACATTAATCCATAATTTATACATACATATTATACTTCTACATTTTTAATAATATTTCTTATATATAATGTAAGAAATATTGACATCAAATATTCATTGAGCTATCATAGAAGTATTGTTAATGAACAAGTGAGCATTATTAATATATGTAGATACACAGGTATGACTTATCTTTTTTCATCAGTTATATATTATATTAATTGCAAATGCTCTTGTTATGAATAATTATTTACTTTAATAAAATAAATTTATAGGAGTGAAGGAAATGGCAAATAAAATCAGAACAAGATTTGCACCTAGTCCAACTGGATATATGCACGTTGGTAACTTAAGAACTGCTCTTTATGCTTATCTTATTGCTAAACATGAAGACGGAGACTTTATTTTAAGAATAGAAGATACTGACCAGGAAAGATTAGTTGAAGGTGCCGTTGATATTATATATGACACACTAAAGGTAACTGGATTACAACATGATGAAGGTCCAGACATCGGCGGTCCTGTTGGTCCATACATTCAAAGTGAAAGAAAAGATATCTACCTTGAATATGCTAAGAAATTAGTTGAAAAAGGTGAAGCATACTACTGTTTCTGTTCTAAAGACAGATTAGATATGCTTAAGGAAAATGCAGAAGCATTAAAGAGACCTTTCAAATACGATAAGCACTGTGCTCATCTTTCAAAAGAAGAAATCGAAGAAAACTTAGCTAAGGGTATTCCTTATGTTATAAGACAAAACAATCCTACAACTGGTACAACAACATTTACTGATGTTATATACGGAAAAATTTCAGTTGATAACTCTGAACTTGAAGATATGATATTAATCAAATCTGACGGACTTCCAACTTATAACTTTGCTAACGTTGTTGATGACCACTTAATGGGTATAACTCACGTAGTTAGAGGTAATGAATACTTATCATCATCTCCTAAATACAACAGATTATATGAAGCTTTCGGATGGGATGTTCCAGTTTATGTTCACTGTCCACCAATCATGAAAGACCAGCACAACAAGCTATCTAAGAGAAATGGTGATGCATCATTTGGTGACCTTATCGAAAAAGGTTATTTAAAAGAAGCTGTACTTAACTACATAGCTTTACTTGGATGGAATGATGGATCAAACGAAGAAATCTTTACTCTTGATGAATTAATCAAGAAGTTTGATTACAGAGATATCAGTAAATCACCAGCTATCTTCGATAATGCTAAATTAAAATGGATGAATGGTGAATACATCAGAAAATTATCTTTAGATGAGTTCCATGAATTAGCTATGGAACAATACAAAAAAGTATTACACAAAGATTTTGATTTCAAATTCATATCTGAATTATTACATACAAGATGTGAATTATTAAACGATATTCCAGAACAAATAGATTTCTTAGAAGAATTGCCAGAATACTCAACTGATCTTTATGTTCATAAGAAAATGAAGAGTACAGTTGAAACTTCATTAGAAAACTTAGAAAAAGTTTTACCAGTATTAGAATCTATTGATGAAGAACATTGGACAATGGATAATATCCATGATAAAGTATTTGAATTAATCAAATCTTTAGAAATCAAGAATGGTCAAATGTTATGGCCTATAAGAACTGCTCTTTCAGGTAAATCATTCACTCCAGGTGGAGCTTTTGAAATTGCCGCATTAATTGGAAGAGAAGAATCATTAAAGAGAATGCACAAAGGTATCGAACTTTTAAAAGCATAATTTAAAGCACGGTTTACACCGTGCTTTTTTCAATATGAACCATCAAAAAGGGACCTCTTCTAATTAAGAGGCCCCTTTTTAAAAGCAACGTACTGTGCTACTTCTAGAAAGTTAGTGTTTTGTTTATCATTTTTTATAAAACTTCTTTTGTTCTAGATGAAATATCACTATTATCACTTTCTGATGACTTTATTTCTTTATCTTCATATATTTTATCTTCAGCCTCATCATAATTATCAATAACCTCTGAATCTATTTCTTCGCTCTGTTCAGATTCAATATTATCAATAATATACTTTTTCCAGTTAACATAGATATAATAAAGATTAACAACATCCTGTTCATTATAGAGGAGAATCTTTTCTATTTTTTCCTCCGGCATTCTCTTAAAGTAACTTTTATCCTTCATTACTTTATGGAATGTTTTAGCCAGATTTGAACCGCTTATAACTTCTCCTTCTCTTATTATATCAAAGATTTTTTCAAGATTTTTCAATCCTATAGAACCAGCTCTGTCTTTTTCATATTCCTTTTGGATATCTATAGAATCAAATTGATCATTAAAGTCATATGATATACCATTCTTTTGAAAAAGATAATTGATAACTGTAAAATCATTATTTCCAGAAAAAGTAACAATAGCCTTTTTACCTTTATTCTTCATTCTCATAAAATAGTCCCTTGCAAGGTATAATATATCTATAGCTTCATCTTTATCTTCTATCATATACTGGGTAACTAATATTGATTTAATTTTTGAATTATACTCACATGCTCCAAATACCCCTATACACTTAGGTTTTTTATAAACATAATGCTCCAAATCAAAAAATATCAACTCTTCCGGATTATACTCTCTATCTTGAGGTTTCATCATAAATTCATCACTATATTCATCTACCTTCACTTTGTTTTCACGAATAATCACAGTACCACTCTTTCCTATACAAATTGTATATCTTCAATATCTAAATTGTATATTACATCCTTTCTTTCAACAATAACATTTATCTTTTCAATAAGACTTCTGTCTTTAATAACTTTCTGCAGCAATTCCTTAGTAGGATTCATACAATATGGATATCTTACATTCTTGAACATGGTGTAATCACCTGCTGTATCTCCATAAGCATAACTTCTGCTTAAATCTATATCATATTTTTTTACAAAATCTGCAATAGCCTTTTCTTTGCTTCTACTATCCCACATTGGAATTACTTCACCAGTGTAAGCATTGTTATCATCAACTATATATTTTGCTCCAACATAATCTGTAAATCCATATTTTTCTGCCATCTCTTTCACTAATTCTGAAGGAGATCCAGATATTATTATCAAAGTGTGACCGCTGTCTTTATGCCATTTTATTCTGTCCCTTGTAAATGTGTAGACTCTGTCACCTTTTTGTTCAATAATTTTCTTTGCTATATATTCTATTCTGTATTTTTCCAGACCCTTTATAGCTTCCATATAAATATCTATCATCTTTAGAAGGTAATCATCATAATCGCCCTGTCTTTTGTCCCATCTCATATAATCTGGTCTTACATCATTATACCATCTTTCCTGCCCTATGATTTCGTATTTAACCATTTTCTTAAACACTTCTGTTATAAGACCTTCTCTATAAAGGGTACCATCTAAATCAAAAAACGCACCTATATTTGACATTACCTCACATCCTCTTCTGTATTTATCATACAAATTATTATACTTTATTTTCTCATTTGAGAAAAGCGTCTATAACCCTTTTTAATTACCCGTAATATATTATATTTAATTAAAGTCTACAATGGGACTATCTAAGCACAATTCTCAGTCTATTTATCTAGATTTTCTTTTTTTATAAGTTCTTTATTAGATTCTTTAAACTTATCAACAAGCTTATTATAATAAATTCTTGCTGTTGCCATAGTCGGTGATCCTAAAATCATACCAACAGGACCAAGTATTCCTCCACCTAATGTAACTCCAAATATTATAGCAAGAGGACTTACTCCGACCTTCTTTCCAATTAATTTCGGTTCAAGGTACCATGCATCAAACTGCTGCAGTGCAAAAAGAATTAAAGCAACGATTACTGCCTGCAAAGGTGATGAGAATAAAGTAACTATTGAAGAAATAACTATACCTACCAAAGGCCCAAAATAAGGTATCATATTAGTTATTCCTACAATAAGAGCCAATAATGGAGCATAAGGAACTTTAAGTATTACAAGGCCTATAAGAGCAAGACTTCCTATAATCATTGAGTCTATTGCTTTTATACCAACATACATTCCTATCATTTTATTATATGTTCTTATAAAGCTTAATAAACGTATTCCACTCTTCTCCTTTAAAATCATATATGTTACAGTTTTAGCCATTTTCACAATATTATCTTTTTCAATTAACACATAAATTGATATTAGGAATCCAAGAACTATATTCACCAAATTTGATGTAAGTGATATTAAATATACTGCAAAATCCTGCAGAAGTTCCATAGACATGTTTCCTATCTGTGTTGTTATGTTTTGAATATTAGATAAAAGTCCTGATTGTGTTATCAGTTCATTTATTCTCTCATTGGTAAGTCCTAAATTAATGCAGTCCTGAACTTTGACCATATAATTTGGTATTTCAGTTGTTATGTTAAGGATGCTGTCCACAACACTTGGTATTGTAAAGAATAGCCCTACAAAGATTATTCCAACCAAGATCAGATATGTCAATGCTATTGCTATACTTCTTTTAAAATTAAACTTTCTTTCAAAGCACTTCACTATAGGATTTAATACATAGGCGCATACAAGTGCATATATAAAAGGACTTAATATAGATAAAGCCTGTGTTATTTTACCAAAAAAATATTGATAATTATCAATAATCTTATATCCAACAACACCTATTAATGCAAAAATTAAAATATCTCTATATTTTATATTTTTATTTATAAACAATCAAACATCTCCCTTCTTTGCTTACTCATATTAATTATATCATATTGTATAAGCCATTATATTAACTATATCTTAATTTAATTTGTATCATAAAATCTATATTTTAAAATAAAAATCTTCCGGGAAAACTTTAATAAATTTTCCCGAAAGATTTTCATATTACTATATTGTCATTCCATCTTAACATAGCAATCATTACATTTTTTCAACTACACCAATACCAAGTAATTCTAATCCATTCTTGATTACTTGTAATGAAGCCTTAACTAAGTTTAATCTTGTTGCTTTTAAATCTTCATCATCTAAATTTAATACTGAATGTGAATTATAGAATTTGTTAAATCCTTTTGCAACTTCAATTACATATCTTGTTAATATAGATGGTTCTAACTTATCTAATGCTAATGTTATAACATTATTGAAGTTTCCAAGGCTCTTAACTAATTCAAATTCTTCTTTTGAAGATAACTTGCTGTAATCAACAGTTCCGCTGCATTCACCAGCTCTGTTTAATATGCTGTTTCCTCTTGCATATGCATATTGAACATAAGGTCCTGTTTCTCCTTCAAATGAAAGGATTTCCTTCCAGTCAAATACGATATCTTTTTCTCTTGAATTTTTAAGATATGTGAATATTACAGCTCCAACACCAATCTTCTTAGCAACTTCTTCTTTATTTTGTATTTCATCTTTATCTTTTATAGCTTCCATAGTCTTTTCAACTGCTTCTCTTAATAAATCATCAAGAAGTACAATTGATCCATCTCTTGTAGAAAGCTTTCTATCTGCAAATTTAACTAATCCAAATCCTACATGTACGCAGTCTTTAGCCCATTCATGACCAGCAAGTTCTAACACTTTGAATACTTGTTTGAAATGAAGTGCCTGTGGAGTACCAACAACATATACACACTTATAAAAGTCGTATGTCTTCTTTCTATACATAGCAGCTGCTAAATCTCTCGTAGCATATATTGAAGCTCCATCAGCTTTTAAAACAATACATGGAGGCATATTGTAATCTTCAAGCATAACAACCTGCGCACCATTGCTTTCAACAAGTAATCCTTTTTCCTTTAATTCATCAACTACTACATCCATCTTATCATTATAGAATGCTTCACCATTTAATGAATCGAACTTAACTCCTAAGATATCATATACTCTTTCAAATTCCTTTAAGCTTAAATCTCTGAATCTAGTCCAAAGAGCTGTAGCTTCTGGATCTCCATTTTCCAATGCTTTGAAGTTTGCTCTTGCTTCATCTTCCAAGCTAGGATCTTTCTTAGCTTCTTCATGAAACTTAACATATATTCTAAGTAATTCATCTATAGGTGCTTTTTCTAATGCTTCTTCATCCACCCATCTGTGGTATGCACTTATAAGCTTACCGAACTGAGTTCCCCAGTCTCCAAGGTGATTTAACCCTACTGTATTGTATCCTTCTTTTTTGAACATTTTGTATAAAGAGTTTCCTATAGCAGTAGTGAAAAGGTGACCAACGTGGAAAGGCTTAGCAATGTTAGGTGAAGAATATTCAACACATACAGTCTTTCCTTCTCCAACATTTGAAGCTCCGTAGTTATCTCCTTCTTCTAATACTTTAGTTATGGTATTTTTAGCAAATGTGCCTTTATCAACAAAGAAGTTAAGGTATGGCCCAAGGTTTTCTATTCTTTCAAACCCTTCTGTATCCATAAATCCTTTTAATTCTTCTGCTATCATGTTAGGTGCTTTTCTCATAACCTTAGATAATTGGAAACATGGGAATGCATAATCACCCATTTCTGGTTTAGGTGGAATTTCTATTAATTTTTCTATAGTTTCCACATCTAAATCTACATGCTGTTTTATTAATTCTGCAATTTTAACTTTATAATCCATGATTACCTCCACTTTTTAGTTAACAGTCATCAATTTACAGTTAACAGTTTTTATAGACATCTTTTCAGAATATCCTTAATTTTATTTTTATCTGCTTGTAAGATAGTATTTATTGTTATAAATCATTAAAAGTTACAAAGCATATTTTATATAAATAGTATATACAGAATATTCAAATGGATTTCTGCAATAAATAAAAAATCGTCTCTTATTAATATAAAGAGACGAATTGTTCGCGGTACCACTCTAATTGCACATTATAATCTATAATGTGCCACTTTAAATTTAACGCAGTTTATCTGCGGCCATCCCTACTCATTTCAGGCGGTTTCTCCAAGGCTCTCTTCCTTTTAACTTATCCTGCCAGGCTTACACCACTTCCCAGCTCGCTTTTGGCATCTGCTAAAGTACTTTCCTCTTCAACGAATATTTCATAATAAAATTAACCTTTATTAATTATACAAATTGATAAAATTATTGTCAATAAATATTTTACTTGTACTAATTCCAGCAGTTAATGTAAATACAGCTATCATATAATAGAAAATGCAAATCTCATCAAAAAATTTAACAGTACAGATGCTATAGGCGAAATAACCCTCCATCCAAAAAATAAAGCTGCCATTATTAATAATCCCTCATATCTATAGCATGTATCCTCAAAGTTTCTGAATTTTCCAGGCTTTAAATCCCTCACAAGACTAAATCCATCAAAGCTTGGTATAGGCAGAAGATTAAATATTCCAAGACTTATATTTATAGATACTATATAAAAAAGCATTAAATATATAATCTGCGCTAGACTTCTAGGCATAATTACATATAAGAATCTAGAGTATAATGCTAGTATTATAGCACCTGCTGCTGCTACAATAAAATTTGCAAATGGACCTGCAAGGCTTACCTTCAAATCATCCTTATAGTAGTCTTTAAATGCCCCTGGATTAACCTGAACAGGTCTTGCATATCCAATCCCCAAAAGAAGAACACATAAAAATCCAAACGGGTCTATATGCTTTGTAGGATTCAATGTAAGCCTTCCTTGGAATCTAGCTGTTTTATCTCCCAGTTTATCTGCTACTAAAGCATGAGCATATTCATGAAATGTAAATGCAACTAGAATTGCTGGAAGCGTTAAAATCTTATTTAATAAAAAACTCATTCTTTCCTCCTTATTATTTTCATATTCTTGTATATATATTATCATAATATCTGTATATAAAAATATTAATTTATTATAAAAATAGATAAATACATACTAAATTACTTAATATGTATTTATCTCATTTATATCTAATTTCTTATTTATCTGTCTTTTTATCTGACTTTAAAGAAGTATACACTAATTTTCCATTGTTACCTGTAGTAGCAATAAAATCTTCTTTTATCTGAATGAGCTTTCCTTCATATTCAATCTCAACACCACTTGTAAGATTCTTGACTGCTCCCTTCAGATTATCATTTATAAGTATTTCGCTTTCATTATTAAAGTATATGTCATTTCTATTTACTACTGCTTCTAAAGCCACAGTTTTCCATGTTGATGTATCCTCATCAATACTTCCATAAATTATGCTTGATATCTTTTCTCCATTAAGCTCTCCAATGTAGATTATATCATTTCTATCTATTCCTAAAAGAGTTAAATTCTTATTTGAATTAAAAGATAACTGCTTATTTGGACTTGTAACATAGAACTTATTATTTATTTCATCTTCATACACAAGTCTGTCAACATGAGGTATAACCTGCATATTCCCTAAAACGCTGGCTTGAAGTGGAATCTTACTCTTATCATTGTTTATATCAATTCTATAAACAGTGCTCTTAAGGCCGCCTCTATAAATGTCAACATAATAAACGCTTGTAAATGTAGATTCTGTTATCTTCTTTACTTCCATGTCTTCTTCATAATCACATATATCAGAAACATAGCTTATAGATGAATCTTTTGGACTATATGTAACAAGCTGAATTACTGAATCACCATCTTTGACTACTTTTTCAGCAAGTATAAGTCTGTCTCTGTCTGACAGCCATTTATAGTATAAAATTTCTCCATTATCTTCTGTTTTTACTTCTGTTTTAGTTCCACTCTGGCTTTCTTCCATATATAAAGTATCATTTTCATAGTAAGTCAGGTATTTTCCATTATAAGATATATTCACATTTTGAGCGCCACTTGGAATCGTTGCACTAATATCCTTTGTACTTTGTTTTTCTATATCTATCTTGTTACTATTAAACTTTGATGAATGCTTAAATACAAAATTATCTAAAACGAGCAATCCACCAACCTGTAATATTATAGATAATATTGCCCATGCAATTATCTTTTTATACAACTTCATAATATACTCTCTCCTTAAGTTTATTTAACAATAATTGCTGTCGGAATTGCTCTCTCACCCATACTGTTAGAAGGCGTATTTCTAACATCACCATCATAATATAATGTTGTTGATTTACCACCATCCAGGTTCATTGCATTAACAGCTCCTAATTGATACATTATTTCCTGAGTTTCTTTTAAAGTTGCTCCGAGGCTTCCTACACCTCTTCCATCAATAACTAATAGAATAATAGCACCATCCTGTCTCTGACCTATTGCAGTTCTAGGCGCGATACCCCATCCACCATCACCGCTCATTGGTGTCATCTTTCCGTTAACAACTAAAGTTGGTCCAAAGCTTAATGCTTCCTGAATACCCTTTTCTTTTAAGTCTTCAACTGAATATTTACCTACGATCATTACTCCCTGTTTATCAATTGCAAGAAGTTCTGTTTTATTTCCTTCGCCAAGGTCATCATGAATTACTTCTCCACCACTCATAACTATACCTGATGGAATACCACCATTTCCAGTCCACTGCGAAGTAGATGACTGATCCACAAATGCGCCTCCATTAACGGCTGCTATAGCATTATAGTTTTCTGCTATCTGTGATGTAGTCTGGCCTTCTTCATTTAACTTGGAAGTACATCCTACCTTTACTCTTGTTGGATCTTTTACTACAAGATAATAACCTGTAAATTTAGGATTATCAGCAAGTTCGTAAAACTCAATAGTATCATCCTTAACTTTTGGTATGTTAATTTCTGATGCATTAGTAGTTTCATCTGTTTCTTGTGTAGAATTGTTTCCTAATATTTTATCTATCTTTTCATCAGATAAAAACCAAGTTGCCAGATACTGATGACTCATAGATGTCATTGCAGCACCTACATATGTACTTTTCGCATTTTCAAAAGGTCCATATAGCAGTAAAAAAGGGAATGTACACGCTGTAAAAACGAATTCAAATAAGAAAAACATTATCAGTGTTTTGTATGAAACCTTTTTTGCCTTTTTCTTCCCCTTTTTAGTTTTAGAATTTGGTCTAGGCCTATTCTTTATGTTTTTGTTCCCTGTATTTTTATTCATAATAATATCCTCTCTAAAAGTGCCTGCTCTACACTTATTGTTTTAAAAATATACCAAATCTTATTATATATTATTTATATTTAAATTACAATCATATCAATTTTTCAATTTATATATATATAACTCAACAAAATTAGTACTCATAAGCTATATTTATACATATAACTTCTTTTAAATATAATATGCTTTATATAAATTCTCTTTATCCTAATAAATTAACTTACATAATATGCTATAATTTCATGAGGAGGTGTTCATTTATGGAAGATAAAATACTAAATATATTAAAAAACTCACATGAGCATGTTTCTGGAGAATTCCTAAGTTCTTCATTAAATGTATCAAGAACTGCTATCTGGAAGCATATCAAAAATCTTAAAAATAAAGGATACCATATTGAAGGTATATCAAATAAAGGATACAAACTTATTTCTTCTCCTGACAAGATTAACAGGCCAGATTTATTTTCAAAGCTGACAACAAAAGAAATAGGAAGAAACTTCATTCATTTTGATATTATTGATTCTACAAATCTCAAAGCAAAAGAACTTGCAAAGAATAACTGTCCTAATGGAACAATAGTAGTATCTGAGGAACAGGCAAGTGGAAGCGGTCGATTTAAAAGAATATGGAATTCACCAAAGGGAGGAATATGGTTTACACTAGTACTTAGACCTCATATCCCTACTTCTGAAGCTCCTAAGCTAACTCAGATAACAGCTGCATGTATATACAAAACCCTGAAGAAATTTGATATTGATTCAAAAATAAAATGGCCTAACGATATTTACTTAAATGGCAAAAAACTGTGCGGAATTCTAGGTGAAATGAATTGTGACATGGATTCCATAAATTATCTTGTAATAGGCATAGGAATGAACATAAATTTAGATATAGAGCTGCTTGATATAGAGGTTCAAGAAACTGCTACTTCCCTAAAAAAAGAATACAATAGAGATTTTGATAGAAATGAAATTTTAGCTGAATTTTTAAATAACTTTGAGATAGAGTATGAAAAATTCTCAAATAAATTAGATTTAAAAGATACAATTGAAATCTGTAGAAATAATTCTATTATATGGGGTAAAAAAGCTAAACTTATAACTTATAATAAAGAAGAACTCGTAACATGTATTTCTCTTTCAGATCAAGGAGATCTTATAGTAAAAGATTCTGACGGAAAAGAAAAAACAGTATCATCAGGTGAAATAAGTTTCAAAATATAAATAAGGCCTATCCATATATAATTTTTATAAAAGTATATGGATAGGCTTCTTATTCAGCAATTGATTATAATAATGTTATTCCATTATCTTCACATATTTTCAAGTTCTTATCATCCCATGTTGATGCCTGAACTTCACCAATATGTGCTTTTCTTAAGAAATACATACATATTCTTGATTGTCCTATTCCACCACCTATTGTGTATGGAAGTTCCCCATTTAAAAGCATTTTATGGAATGTAAGCTCTCTTCTGTCATTACATCCCGCTATATTAAGCTGCTTATCTAATGTTTCTTCATCTACTCTTATCCCCATTGATGAAACCTCAAAAGCTCTTTCTAAAAGAGGATAATAGAATATTATATCACCATTTAAATTCCAGTCATCATAATCTGGAGAACGTCCATCATGCTTTTTGCCTGATTTTAATGTTCCACCAATCTGCATTATGAATACTGCCCCTTTTTCCCTGGCAATAATATCTTCTCTTTCCTTAGGAGTCTTATCTGGATATCTATCTTCAAGCTCCTGTGTAGTTATAAAGAATATATCATCTGGAAGGAATTTATCTTCATGAATTAATTCATTACATGCAAATTCTTCTGCCGCCTTAAAAGTTGAGTATATCTTTTTTACTATATCTTTTAATGTTTCTATGTTTCTATCCTGTTTCTCAATGATCTTTTCCCAATCCCATTGATCAACATAAATTGAATGAAGGTTGTCCAACTCTTCATCTCTTCTTATGGCATTCATGTCAGCATATAAACCTTCTCCAACTTTAAAACCGTATCTGTGAAGACTATATCTCTTCCATTTTGCTAATGAGTGCACTATCTGCACTTCTTTTTTTGACTCTAGTAAATCAAAACTAACTGGTCTTTCAATACCATTTAAATTATCGTTAACGCCAGTATTTGGTTCGACAAATAATGGTGCTGATACTCTAGTTAAATTTAAATTTTCTGCTAAAGCCTTTTCAAAGAAATCTTTAATCTTTTTGATGTGAACTTCAGTTTCAATTAATGAATATTTGCTTTTATAACCTTCTGGAATTATTAATCCATCAATGTTCATATGTCTGCCTCCTTAAAATTTAATAACTAACCGTATTTACAATCAACGATAACAAATAGCAGCTATCAGTTAATACTGTAAAAATTTATATATATATAAGTATGCTTTTTATTTATGCTTTATCTTTATTTTTTTCAGTTGCACGCATACAAATTAAAGATAAACAAGAATTTTCTGCAATAATATATATAAAAATAGATCAAGACTGATTATTACAATCTTGATCTATAGTCAGTTTTCTATTTTATAATTTTATAAAAAAATATTACTTTTGTCAATTTTTATCTAAAATTATTTTCTTTTTTAAAAAAATGATTTAAATTATTTATTAATTACTTTTTGTATGTTTTCTTTTAATACTTTTGCTGAATCCTGTAACTTTTTAAGTTCTTTTTCATCAGATATAACTGGGTTAACTATTCTTACTGCACCCTGGCTGTTAACAACTGTTGGCACTGCTAAGTACACATCATCAATTCCATATTGTCCTTCCATTAAGCTTGAAACAGTTAATATAGTATTTTCATCTCTTAATATTGCTTCAACTATTCTTGTAGTTGCAAGACCTATAGCAAAATATGTTGCTCCTTTTCTGCTTATTATTTCATATGCTGCATTTACAACGTCTTTTGCAATTACTTCTTTAATTTCTTCGTCCCATTCAAGGTTAAATTTCTTAGTATATTCATCAAAGCTTTCACCAGCTATGCTTGCAGTACTCCAGCTTACAACTTCACTATCGCCATGTTCACCTAATACATAAGCATGAACATTATTATTGTTTACATTTAAATATTTACCAATAACATATTTTAATCTAGATGTATCTAATACTGTTCCTGATGCAATTACTCTTTCCTTAGGGAACCCTGATAACTTATAAGTTATGTAAGCTAATACATCACAAGGATTTGATACTACTAATAATATAGCATTTGGACTTGCTGCTGCTATTTGAGGAATGAATCCTTTGAAGATATTGTAGTTCTTTTCTATAAGATCTAATCTTGTTTCTCCTTCCTTTTGAGCTGCTCCTGCTGTAATTACAACTATATCAGAGTCTTTAGTTTCACTTATATCTCCTGCATAAATATTAACTGGCTTTACAAAAGAAGTTCCATGAACTAAATCCATTACTTCACCCATTGCTTTATCCATATTAATATCGCAGATACATATTTCAGTAGCCACACCACTATTCATTAATGCATATGCTGTAGTAGCTCCTACAAATCCTGCTCCTATTATTGATACTTTACGTTTTCTTTCAATCATTCTTTGTTCCTCCTAAACTATACAATTCATAATAATATTATTATCTACAATATAGTAAAATATTATTATAATTTCTGCTTTCAATTATCACCAAATAAAGTCTAAATAATTATTATTTACTAATGATTATTTATAATTATATCTTATTTGAAATTTATCGTAAATACTATATAATTAAAATTAACAGGTTAATAATTATATTTCCTATATATACATAAAACGGAGGTAAAACTTTAATGAAATTATTATTTTTTGATACAGAAACAACGAGTATCAAACCAGGAAGCATATGTCAGTTAAGTTATATTACCGTAGATGCAGCTGTAAAACCTCAAATAACCACAGGTAAAAATTTCTTTTTTACAGTTGATGAAATGGATCCTTCTGCACAGGAAGTACATGGGTTTTCATTAGAAAAACTTTATGAATTATCTGAGGGACAATATTTTGAAGATTTAGCTTTTGATTTTATAAATGATTTTAAAGAAGCAGATTTTATAATAGGACATAATGTCAATTTTGATATCAGATTTTTAAAACATGAGTTATTTACTTTAGGAGAACTGTTCGAACCAAAAAATATCTTCTGTACAATGGCATATTATAAGGATATCTGCAGAATTCCTAAACCTAATGGAGAAATAAAGAATCCTAAACTTGCAGAAGTAATCGACTGGCTTAACATATCAGAAAAACAGATTTCTGATACTTCTGAAAAGCTGTTTGAAGGAAGCGGCAACTATCACGATGCAAGATTTGATACTGCTGCTACATACCTTACAGTTATAGAAGGATTAAAGAAAGGATACATCCCTAGAGGATACTTTACAAATCTTTTAAAACAGCAGTAGATCTAACTTATTAGAGCAGTATATCTGCTCTTTTTTAATTGAAAATTTATTATACAAAACTTTTATTTAATCTTTTAGATTCATCTTTATACTTTCCTTTCAAAATTAAATCATCCAGCTTTAAATTATTAAGTTATTGCTAAAATAATATTATCACTTTTGAGTAATGATTCATATAATATTAATAATCCTTAATATATAAAGTATGTTACTGCTATATATACTTAAATGAGGTGATTGTTTGAAAAGGTATGTTTGTGAAGTATGTGGATATATTTATGATCCAGAACTAGGAGATGAGGATGGAGGCATTGATCCTGGAACATCCTTTGAAGATCTCCCAGATTACTGGGTATGTCCTATCTGTTCATTCAATAAAGATAATTTTTCTCCCGAAGAATAATTCAGGAATTTGTTTTCTTACAGTTGAAAATAGGTTATAGGAATCTTTATACTTTCCTATAACCTGATTCTTAATAACCAAAAACTTCTTTCTGATACTTCTTGCACAGCTCTTTATCCATTGCATCAACACCATCTAATGGATACTTAATTTTCATTATTTCATATTTATTTATACCCAATAAGTGGTAAGGTAGAAGCTCAACCTTTTCAACATTAGGTATCTTATCTACATATTCCTTAAGTTCCTTCATGTGCTGCTCACCATCTGTAATTCCTGGAACAACAACATGTCTAATCCACATTTTTGTATTGTTGCTTTTCATGGCTTCTAAGAATTTCAATGATTCATCTATATCCATCAAAGTTACATTCTTATATCCCTCTCTTGTATAATGTTTTACATCATATAAAACAAGATCTGTATACTTTAATATTTCATCATAATCTCCAAAACCATATCCTGAAGTATCAAGACACGTATGTATATTTCTTTCCTTGCATAACTTTAATACTTCTAATAAAAATTCAGGCTGTCTTAATGGATCTCCTCCTGAAAATGTTACTCCGCCTCCACTTGCTGCAAAGTAGCTCTTGAACTTTTCTATTTTACTTACAAGCTGTTCCGGAGTGTATTCTTCACCTCCATTAGGGCTCCAAGTATCCGGATTGTGACAAAATTTACATCTCAGCGCACATCCTTGGAAGAATACAACAACTCTTATCCCTGGACCATCTACGAGCCCCATAGTTTCAACTGAATGAATTTTTCCCTTAACCATTAATCTTCCACCTTCTTTAATTGACAATCGAAAACTGACAGCAGATAATTTTAATATAAATACCCCTTATATTTTTTCTTATAGAATATTTATTTTTCCTGTCTTTATATTATTGGTATTATAATTTTCAATTATCAAATATTATTATCACTTGATTTTTAATTTCAATAATATTATATATCTAACAAGTAGAAAATACACTATAATTCTGTATTTTCTATTAAAATCTAATAACTACATTGTCATAGAAAGCAGTTGTACCACGTTTTCTATTGATAGTTATTCCTTTAAAAATTTTCTTCATAAATTTCATCCTTAACTGCCAGCTTTCAATTATCAACCTCAACTGCGGAAAGTATTTCTATTTATTAAAACAAATAAATTTATGCTTTTCAGAAACTCCATAAATCTTCAGATATAAAGTAGAACCTTGGAATAACAAAGTTTCATCCAAGGTTCTGCATAAATTCTTCTTATTATTTATCTTTTGTAAATATATGAGAAGTTAAAAACTACATTTTCTTATGGAATGTTCTGTTTATAACATCTAATTGTTGTTCTCTTGTTAACTTGATGAAGTTTACAGCGTATCCTGAAACTCTGATAGTTAATTGAGGATATTCTTCTGGATGTTCCATAGCATCTAATAATGTTTCTCTGTTGAATACATTAACGTTTAAGTGATGAGCATCTTGACCGAAGTATCCATCCATCATAGCACTTAAGTTAGTAATTTGATCTTCTTTAGTCTTTCCTAACGCATCTGGTACGATTGAGAATGTGTTAGAGATACCATCTTGTGAATGTTCATATGGAAGCTTAGCAACTGAGTTTAATGATGCTAATGAACCACTGTTATCTCTTCCGTGCATTGGATTAGCTCCTGGTGCAAATGGTTCTCCAGCTTTTCTTCCACATGGAGTAGTACCAGTCTTCTTACCATAAACAACGTTAGAAGTTATAGTTAATACTGATTGAGTATGGTATGCATTTCTGTAAGTCTTGTTCTTTCTGATTTTGTTCATCATGTTTTCAACTAAGAATACAGCAATATCATCTACTCTGTCATCATCGTTTCCGTATTTAGGGAAGTCACCTTCAACTTCGAAGTCTACAGCTATTCCTTCTTCATTTCTTATTGGCTTAACTTTAGCGTATTTAATAGCTGAAAGTGAGTCAGCACAAACTGAAAGTCCTGCTATACCACAAGCCATTGTTCTAAATACATCTCTATCATGTAAAGCCATTTGTAAGCTTTCATATGAGTATTTATCAAGCATGTAGTGAATTACATTTAAAGTATTAACATAAAGGTTAGCTAACCAGTCTGTCATAACTTCGAATTTTTCCATTACTTCATTGTAATCTAAGTATTCAGAAGTTATTGGTTCCATCTTAGGTCCAACTTGTACTCCTGACTTTTCGTCTCTACCACCATTTATAGTGTAAAGTAAAGTCTTAGCAAGGTTTACTCTAGCTCCGAAGAACTGCATTTGCTTACCAACTCTCATTGCAGATACACAACAAGCGATAGCGTAGTCATCTCCCCAGTATGGAGCCATTAAGTCATCATTTTCGTATTGAACTGAGCTTGTATCAATAGAAACCTTTGAACAGAAATCCTTGAATCCTTGAGGTAATCTAGTTGACCATAAAACAGTTAAGTTTGGTTCTGGTGATGGTCCGATTGTGTATAGTGTATTAAGAATTCTGAATGAGTTCTTAGTAACTAAAGTTCTTCCATCTAACCCCATACCAGCTATTGATTCAGTAACCCAAGTTGGATCTCCTGAGAATAAGTCGTTGTATTCTGGAGTTCTTAAGAATTTAACTAATCTTAATTTCATTACGAAATGGTCTATTATTTCTTGAGCTTCTTCTTCAGTTATTGTTCCGTTTTGTAAATCTCTTTCAATGTATATATCTAAGAATGTAGAAGTTCTACCAAGTGACATTGCAGCACCGTTTTGTTGCTTGATTGCTGCTAAGTATGCAAAGTATAACCATTGAACTGCTTCTTGAGCATTGCTTGCAGGAGCAGATATATCTATTCCATAGCTTAATGCCATTTCTTTTAATTCTTTTAATGCAACTATTTGATCAGAAATTTCTTCTCTTAATCTGATAACTTCTTCATCTATAGTAGTTACTTCTAAAGATTTCTTTTGAGCTAATTTATCTTCTATTAATCTGTCAACACCGTATAAAGCAACTCTTCTGTAGTCACCTATGATTCTTCCTCTACCGTAAGCATCTGGAAGACCTGTAACGATACCTGATTTTCTAGCTAGTCTCATTTCATCTGTGTAAGCATCAAAAACTCCTTGGTTGTGAGTTTTTCTATACTTAGTGAATATTTCAGAAATCTTAGGATCAACTTCATATCCATAAGCTTTAGCCGCATTTTCAGCCATTCTTATTCCACCTTCAGCCATAACAGCTCTCTTTAAAGGTGCATCAGTTTGAACTCCTACGATTTTTTCAAGTGCTTTATCTATATATCCTGGTGCATAAGCGTTTATTCTTGATGCAGTTTTAGTATCAACATCTAATACCCCACCATTTTCTCTTTCTTTCTTAAATAAGTCACTTACTTCAGCCCATAACTTAGTAGTATTTTCACTAGCTCCAGATAAGAAAGAATCATCACCTTCATAAGGAGTGTAGTTAAGTTGAATAAAGTTTCTTACATCAACACTTTTTTGCCATTGTCCACTTTTAAACCCATCCCATTGTTTAAACATAATTGTTTCCTCCTCTTTTGTATATCTCTTCACATTTCTTTTCTTATGTTAATATACAATTTACTTGATGAATTACACAAAGCTTTAAAACTTTGTTAAATCATCTTCAATATTATTGTAATACATACTCGACAAAATGAAAAGTTATTTTGAAAACAATTAAAAATTTATTTATTTTTTGTGTTTTCAACAGAGTTTTTTTGATATTTTTGATTTTATCAATATTTTTATACCATCTTTTCTTATATATGTTTTATTTTTGGATAAATCTCTATAATTGATTGTTAATTTTTTATCAATATTTCATCGTTTATATTTTCTGACTATTCATTCAAATGTTTTTATCATTCATAACTTTCATTTTTTACTCTTTTCAAATAAATTAATAAAGAGACTTTAAATTAAGCCCCTCCTTATATTTTCAAGTTTATTATGAATATTAACAAGTAATTGTTATCCATTGAGAATTAACTAAATAGAATATAAATTGCAATTTTTCAGTTAAACACTCTCATGAAATGTTCTGTTTATAACTTCTAATTGTTGTTCTCTTGTCAATCTATTAAAGTTTACAGCATAACCTGACACTCTTATTGTCAATGTAGGATACTGTCCGGATTCTCCATAGCATCTATCAATGTTTCTCTATTTAGCACATTAACATTTAAATGAAATGCTCCCTGGTTGAAATATCCATCTAAAATAACAGTAAGATTATCAATTCTTTGGTTCAAATCTTTTCCTAAAGCATCCGGAACTATAGAAAATGTATTAGATACTCCATCCTGACATACATTTTCCAAGGAATTTTAGCTACAGAAGTTGAATAAACTGTCAATGCATTTTTTATATTTTTTCAATATATCTTGTTACATAAAAATCATATCTTTTTCTTGAATAATATTAATTTATATTACATTTTTGTTAAATATATCCCATAATAATTTGTATATATTTTTATAAATGGGGCAAATATTAATGAAACACTCAAAACTAAAACATATAATAACACTTACTACTATAATGACTAGTTTTAGTGTACTCAATCCATCTGTAACTTATGCTGCTCAATGGATACTTAATGAACAAGGATAGTCCTATAAGACATCTAATGGAACAGCTAAAAGTTGGCA
>JAEWQX010000118.1 GCA_023399035.1 Bacillota bacterium
GGAATAGAAAGAGGTATAGAAAAAGGTATAGAAAGAAAAGCTATAGAAACAGCTAAGGTTGCAATAAAAAAAGGCTTTTCAAATGAGTTAATATATGAATTGACAGGGCTTGCAGAAGAAGAAATTAATATAATAAGACAATCAATAAGCAATTAGATTTAGGTTGAAAAGTGGGGAGTGGCTAGTTTTGTTTTTACACAAATCTGGCTATTCTTTCTCAAAAGGCCATTTTACAAGTTATTATGAAAAGTATGTAAACCTATATAATTTAAATGAAACTGCTAATTACAAAAAATACTGTAACGATATTTTTTATTCTTAAAGTAAAATTGTATTTTTCGTCAAAAATGACGAAAAATAATATAGTTAAATAAATAATCGGAGGGATGTGCATGACAATATACACTATAGGACATTCTAATTATCCTGAAGAAAAACTTATAGATATGCTTAAGAATTATAACATAGATACAGTGGTTGATATAAGGGGAACACCTTATTCTAAATATAACGTCCAGTATAATAAGGAAACAATTGAACATACATTGAAATCTGAAGGATTTATTTATATATATATGGCAAGGGAACTTGCAGCTAAACGCATGGGGAAAATTTCCTATAACAAAGAAGGTTATGCAGATTTTGAAAAGGTAATTGAAGAAGAGGAATTCATCAATGGAATAAAAAGACTGAAAAATGGATGTGATAAAGGTTACAAAATTGCACTCCTTGGAGCAATGCAGGATCCTATAAGGTGTCATAGAAGCATACTTTGTGGAAGGGCATTAAGAGATGCAGATTTTCAGGTAAAGCACATATTAGATGATTACAGTACATGTTCCCAGGAGGAAATTGAAAGGCGTCTTTTGGATAAATATTTTCCAGACAGGGCACAGATAACTATTGATTCATTAATTGGTCAGGGAATGGATGAAGAGGAAATGATAAAAGAAGGATATAGAAAAGCCAATAAGGAAATTGGCTACAGAATTGAGAATATTAAAAATTAAATACACTGGTTTAAATTTTCTTCATATAATTATATTATGCAGTAATTAGTTTTTGGATAAATTTATGAAAATCAGAAATTTATTAATTAATTTAAAATCAAAATTCAGAAAAGAAAGTTCAGAAGTTAAATCTAATAATAGAGACTATGAATCTAATATGACAAACTTAGTAAATAAAAATGGATATAGCAGTAATACACAATTTCTTATTTACGTGGATTTGAATAATTTCAAGGTGAATATTTTTAAAGGGAAAAAGAATAATTGGGCAATTGTTCATAGCTATTTATGTACAATTGGAAAAGAATCCACACCAACTCCAAAGGGAAGTTTCCAGATAGGAGTTAAAGGATTGTATTTTGGTGTTAACAAAGGATATAAATGCTGGTACTATACAAGCTTTAAAGGAAATTATCTCTTCCATTCGATAATATATAATTTAGATGGATCTGTCAGAGATGGAAGGCTTGGAATGAAATTATCTGATGGATGTATAAGACTTGCCAAGGTTAATGCAAAATATATATATGACAATGTTCCACAGGGATCAAAAGTTATTATTAACTAGAATTGAAATAGTATTAGTGATTACAGAAAGATCACTAATACTATTTTAAATTGTTATATATTTTTTTATGAAGTATAATAGATAAGATAAAAAATAAATTAAGGAGCTGATTTTAAAAGTTGAGTAAGGTTATTGTTATAGGTGCAGGACCAGCAGGTGTTATGGCTGCAATTGAAGCAAGCAGGCTTCATGATGTAACACTGGTTGATGGTAATGAAAAAATAGGCAAGAAGCTTTTTATTACAGGAAAAGGCCGCTGTAATGTTACAAATGCAAAAGATATTTCAGAATTTTTTGATTACATACCTGGAAATCCACACTTTCTATATAGTGCATTATATACATTTACGAATGAAGATACCATGAATTTCTTTAAGACTCATGGAATAAAGCTGAAGGTAGAAAGAGGAGACAGGGTTTTTCCTCAGTCTGATAAATCTTCAGATATATTAAAGGGATTATCTAAGGCACTTAAGGAAACAAATGTAAAAATAAAGCTTAATTCTAAAGTGACAGACATAAAATTTAAAGATAAAAAAATAACATCAATTGTCATAAACAATAATGAAGTTATGAAGGCAGATTATTTCATTATGGCAACTGGAGGAGGAACTTATCCATTAACAGGATCAAGAGGTGAAGGTCAGGAATTTGCCAAAAAGCTTGGACACAACATTGTCCCTCTTGAACCAGCACTTGTACCTATGGTTGTAAAGGATGGAAAGACAAAGGAGCTTTCAGGACTTTCTTTAAGAAATATTGAAATAAATATTAAAGAAAATGATAAAAAGAGTGTTTATAAGGATTTTGGTGAAATCAAATTTACTGTATTTGGAGTGTCAGGGCCTCTTATATTAAAGGGAAGCAGATTCATCCAGAAAGGCAGAAATTACACTGCACATGTTGACTTAAAACCAGCACTTAATATAGGAGAACTAGATAAGAGAGTACAAAAGGACTTTTCAAAGTATATAAATAAGTCATTTAAGGATTCTTTAAATGACCTTCTTCCACAACAGATCATTCCTATGGTAATTGAAATGTCAAAGATACCAAAGGATAAAATGGTCAATGAAATTACAAAAGAAGAAAGAAGAAACCTTGTTAATACTTTAAAAGACTTTAAATTTGAAATTGAAGGATTGAGACCTCTTGCTGAAGGAATAGTAACAAGAGGCGGAGTAGATATAAAGGAAATTGATCCTTCTACTATGAAATCTAGAATCATAGATAATCTTTCTTTCTGTGGAGAGGTTATGGATGTTGATGCATTTACAGGAGGATATAATGTACAGATTGCATTTGCAACTGGATATGTAGCAGGAAACAATATTTAAAGTTTAAACTTTAAAGTCAGCATATTTGAATAATTAAAAACTTATTCTTGTTTGAGAAGATAAAAAATTATATAATCTAATTGTAAGCGTTAAATTATGGTTCTAAGAAATGAGGAGAATAATTTTGAAAATAAGTGTAGCAATCGATGGACCAGCAGGTGCAGGCAAAAGCACTATAGCTAAGCTTGTTGGTAAAGAACATAATCTTATGTACATAAATACAGGAGCTATGTACAGAGCAGTGGCATTAAAAGCTGAAGAAAACAATCTGTCACCAGAAGATGTAGAAGAAATCTGTAAATTAACAGAAGCTATGGAAATGCATTTTGAAAATGATGATTTGATTGTTGATGGTGAAAATATTCAGGATAAGATAACTATGCCTGAAATCAGTAACATTGTTTCAGCATATGCAAGCATTCCTGAAGTAAGAAGCATTCTTGTAAAGCTTCAACGAGCTATGTCTGAAAAGTATAGCGTAATTATGGATGGAAGAGATATTGGAACTGTAGTATTAAAAGATGCAGATTTTAAATTTTTCCTAACAGCAAGTGCTGAAGAAAGAGCAAATAGAAGATTCAAAGAACTTCAAGAAAGAAATATAGAATGTTCTTATGATGAAATATTAAAGGATATTATTGAAAGAGACTATAAGGATAGCCATAGAGCTACCGATCCATTAAGAAAAGCAGATGATGCTGTAGAAATAGATAGCACTTCTCTTGATATTAATGGTGTTGTAGATGCAATCAATAAAATAATATATGCTGGCAGATAGTTAAATTCTATATTGCTGGATTTACTTAAGAAAAGGAGACAGTAATGAGGGAAGTTATTTTAGCAGACAATTCAGGTTTTTGTTTTGGAGTTAAAAGGGCTGTAGATGAAGCAATCAATATTCAAAAGCAGTATAATAAAAAAATATATACTTTAGGTCCCTTAATACATAATAATGATGTTGTAGGCTATTTAGAAGATCATGATATATTTTCAATAGAACTTGAAGATATAGATAGATTAAAACCAAAAGATGTAATTGTTATAAGATCTCATGGAGTTTCAAAAAAAGTATTATCAATGCTGGAAGAAAGAGGATTGACAGTTGTAAATGCTACTTGTCCTTTTGTAACGAATATTCAAAAAAAGGTTAAGAAATATTCAGATGAAGGGTATCATATAGTAATATTAGGAGATAAAAAGCATCCAGAAGTAGTCGGAATTAACGGCTGGTGCAATGATGATGCGACTATTACTAAAGATGGTAATATAAATATTGAGTTACCAGACAAAGTATGTGCTGTTGCTCAGACAACTGAAAAGAAGAAAAACTGGGATAATACAGTAGAACATTTAAAGGATGTTAAGGAGCTAGTAAGTTATAATACAATTTGTGCAGCTACAGATGTGAGGCAGAAAAGTACACTTGAACTTTCGAAGAATGTAGATGCAATGATTGTTATTGGTGGTAAGAAAAGTTCTAATACTACTAAGCTTTATCAGATAGCAAAAGAAAACTGCAAACATACAATCCATATTGAAAATATAAAGGATTTACCTAAAGATTTTATTAATGATGATATAAAAAAAATAGGAGTAACAGCTGGTGCATCAACGCCAGATTGGATTATTAGGGAGGTACTTGATATTATGAGTATAGAAAACAATGTAAATAATGAAGACCAATTAACATTAATGAACGAGACAGATATGAAAATTGTAATAGGTACTGAAGTTACTGAAAAAGTTATTTCAAAAAATAATGAAGGTCTTGTTATAGGAATGAATGGATATGGAATAGATGGAATTATTCCTTACAATGAATTAACTGCAAAAGGTGATTCTAGAGAATTTGCAGAAAGCATAAATATTGGAGATACTTTAACTGCTAAAGTTATTAAATTACAAAACAATGATGGATTTGTAGTATTATCAAGATTAGAATATGAAAAGGAAGAAGCTTTCAAGGAATTAGAAGGATTCTTTAATGAAGGAAAAACTTTTGAAATAAAGATAAACGAAGCAAAAGACAAAGGATTAGCAGGAAACTACAAGGGTATAAGAGTATTTATACCAGCTTCACAAATAGATATAAAATTCACTGAAAACAAAGAACAGTATTTAAATCAGACTTTAGAAGTTAAGCTTATTGATTTTAGCACAGCTAAGCCAGTAAAAGTTGTTGCTTCTAGAAGAGTCATATTAGAAAAAGCTAAAAATGAAGCGGAAGCAAAGGCTTGGGAATCATTCAACTTAAATGATGTTGTTAAAGGTGAAGTAAAGAGATTTACTGACTTTGGAGCTTTTGTTGAAATTAATGGAGTAGATGGATTATTACATTTATCTCAAATTTCTTGGAATCATGTTAAAAAGATTGAAGATGTATTAAAGGTTGGCCAAATAGTAGATGTTAAAATCATCAGCTTAGACAAAGAAGCTAAGAAATTATCTTTAAGCATGAAAGAACTTATGCCAAAGCCTTGGGATAACGTTAAAGAAAAATACCCAGAAGATTCAATAGTTTTAGGAAAAGTAGTTAGATTAAGCAAGTTCGGTGCTTTTGTTGAATTAGAACCAGGTGTAGATGGATTAGTTCATATTTCAAAAATATCTCATGAAAGAATTGAAGACCCAGCACAAGTTTTAACTATAGGAGAAGAAGTAAAAGCTAAAATCTTAAGTGTAGATGAAGAAAACAAGAGAATAAGCTTAAGCATAAAGGATATCTAATATCTTTAGTTAAAAAAGAATATTCTAAATTATATTGCCGGATATATAGCTTAAACTGTATATCCGGTATTTATTTTTCTTAATATGGATATTTGACTATAATTAACATAAGAACTATAATTTATTTATAACTTGGAAAAGGAGTTTATTCATGGTTACTGTTGAAAAATTATCCTTGTTTAATATTGAATCCTTTAGAAAATTATATAACAAAAAATACAGATCATATATTTGTAACAAGGATTTTTTTACCATTTACGATAAAGAATCTTTTGTAATAAAATATCTATTAAGGAAGCAGGTCAGACTTTTTAAATTGAAAGATAAATGTATAGGATATATATGGTATGAAGAGTCTAGTGCTGAAGATTGTGCTAAGAATATTTATTCTATATATATTTTAGATGATTTTATAGATATAATTGATAACAGTTTTTTAGATTTTATCAAATGTAAAACATTAAAATTAGATATAATAGAAAATGATAACATTAGAAGGCTTATGGACAACCTTGGCTTCAGTATTCTTAATAAAACATGCCTTATGAAGCTCCAAAACTATCCTGAATTGATAGAAGTTGAAGAGGATTTATGCTTTAAGCACTTTGTGCGGAATTGTGATGAAAAACTGCGCTGTGATATTCAAAATAGCATATTTTTTGATAAAAACAGGACCCCATTATATACGGAAGATATATATGAAGAGGAAGAACAGGACTATTATATAGACGGCTTTTCTGTTTTTTTATGTTTAAGGGACAAGTATATAGGATATGGACAGATAATATTAAGTAATGGATTATATACTATCGTTAATTTTGGTATAATTGAAGAATACAGATGCTGTGGATATGGACAGGTACTTTTGAATTATCTTATTGAACTATGCAGAGTCAATAACATTGATGATGTATATATAAGAGTTGAAAAGGATAATTTTAAAGCTTTAGCTCTATATAAGAAAGTTGGCTTTAGGGAATGTACTTCATATGATATCTGGTTTAAGTGCATAATATAAACAAAGTGAGGTTTTATGAATGAAAAGGGCGCGTATAGATGATGTAAAGGATGCAATTAAAGATTTACCTGTTGATAAGCAGAAAAATGTCATGCTTATTGCAAAGACTCATGGTGTCACTACACGCT
>JAEWQX010000135.1 GCA_023399035.1 Bacillota bacterium
GAATTTGACAGAGACACACCAGCAATGGCTCATCCAGATGGCGTTGATTATGTACCAATGAGCACATGGAGGTCATTCCTTGTACAACTTCTTAATATTGCTGGACTTGGACCTATATTTGGTGCACTTTCAGGTGCTATATGGGGACCATGTGTATATTTATGGATCGTATTTGGTACAATCCTAGCTGGGGGCGTACATGATTTTCTAAGTGGAATGCTTTCAGTTAGAAATGATGGCGCAAGCATTTCTGAAATCGTAGGACTTTACTTAGGGAAAGTAATGAAAAATGTAATGAGAGTATTTTCTGTAATTCTTCTTGTTATGGTTGGTGTTGTATTTATGGTTGGCCCTGCTGGTTTACTTGCAAAACTCACACCTAATTTTATGAATATAACATTTTGGACAATCGTTGTTTTAATATATTATTTTCTTGCTACATTATTGCCAATAGATAAGATAATTGGCAGACTTTATCCTATATTTGGAGTATGTCTGATTATTATGGCTTTAGGTATTGCAGGAGCAACTATTTATAATAGTGGAACAAATCCAATGATGGAAATCACTTTTGAAAATCTACATCCAAAAGGATCTCCAATCTGGCCATTAATGTTTATTACAGTAGCCTGTGGTGCAATTTCCGGATTCCATGCTACACAATCACCTATTATTTCAAGATGTATTCAAAATGAAAAAAACGGAAGACATGTATTTTATGGCGCAATGGTTGCAGAAGGTATTATAGCTCTTATATGGGCCTCTGCCGGCATAGCTTTTTATAAAGGAACTGGCGGATTACTTGCAGCAAATGGTGGTAATTCTACAACAGTGTATGATATGTCAACAGGTCTTCTTGGCAATGTTGGTGGTGTACTTGCTATGATTGGTGTAATTGCATGTCCTATTACTTCTGGTGATACAGCATTCAGAAGTGCAAGACTTACAATTGCTGACTGGTTTAAAATTGATCAGACTAAAATCCCTAACAGACTTTATTTAGCAGTTCCTCTTCTTGGAATTGGTTATTTAATATCACTTATTGATTATCAGGTTGTATGGAGATATTTCTCATGGTCAAATCAGACCTTGGCTATGATAGTCCTCTGGGCAGGTTCCGTATATCTTGCTAAATATGCAAAAATAAATAAACCTGTTTCATCACTTATTGCTGCAATTCCTGCAACATTTATGTCAGCTGTCAGCTGTACTTATATATTGTATGCAGAAGAAGGTTTCCATCTATCAAAATCAATATCATATCCAATAGGTTTGATTTTCGCAGCTATCTGTTTAGCTTTATTCCTAATAAGAACTTTTATACCTGCAGTTAAAGCAAATAATGCTTAATTCTCTATATATTTAAATGATCATATAAAATCTGACTTATTGATATTATAATATTATTTTGAAATTGCTTTAGAAATAATGATACAATGGTAAATCACTGATTGTTCAGTTTTTCCATTGTATCATTTGTTTTTTATTGCCTTAAGCCCTTCTTCAACACCCAACCCTTCTCTTGCTGGAAATCCTGATTCACTTATTTCTTCTGCAATTAAATGCCCTTCAGTACAATGATCTAACGTTAATTTTAAAGTATATTTATCATCTACTTTTGAAATATTATAAATAAAAATAGTGAGCTGAAGTATAATATATTTAAAACTCAGCTCATCAATATATAATATTATTATGTGCTTACTATAAAAATACTGTTGTTCACAAGAACAAGTATTTTTATAGTATTTACCTTCTTTTTTATTTACATAATTACTCTTTATTTTCCACTATGTTAGCTATTATTCCCTTACATCTTCCGCATACAGTACCTGCATTTGTTTTTTCCATAACTTCCTCTACAGTTTTAGCACCATTTTTTACTGCATCAATTACTGTTTCTACTGATACATTTTTGCATCTGCAGACATTTTTCACCAATTCCTCTATTTCTTTGTATTCCTCGTCATTTTCAATGGCTATCCCTGTCATATTTTTAATATCTTCAACTGTCCTTGCTCCCTGTGCTTGAGCACCTCTGATCTTTATATATTTTTCTTTATCTATCTGCATATACATTCTCCTTTTGTATAAAATTTTGATAAATCTAAAACAAAGATAATTTTCATTTCAATTTTATAATTCCATTACAGCATATTTTTATACAAATTTTATTATTATATATATGAATTCGCTTTATATAATAAGACTTATAAAAACTTTAAGATCTTAAATAAAATTTCTTTTTCCTCATACCACATTATCTAAAACTGAATTAAAAACAAAAAAACGTATGAATTGCTATAATTCATACGTTTCATAATAAAAAAATATTAATTTCTAAATTTCACCAATACAATTTTCATTGTATATAGCTTAATAAATATATCCCAAAATGCCGTTCACTTATATATTCATAACCTGCCTCTCGCAGGTGGGCTCTGCTCAATTTACCTCTATTATCTTCTGCTATAACAAATACTATATTTATTATAAATTTCTGAAGTCCAATATACATAAATTTATCACAGATCCCGGAAATGTAATGTAGGTTGAATATAATAAGCTACTTTTCCGTACATCTCAGGTTGTTTATGAACTTATTATAACATCTTAAATTGTATTTTCAATACATTATTTATTTACAGTATAGAATAGAATTGTAAATTTAATTAAACCTCAACCAATAAAAAATGCTGATTCTTTAGTTCTTCACTTCTTATATTCTAAAATTCCTTAGTTCTAATATTCTAAGCTTCTTTAGAATTTTCATATGAATAACATATAGGGCATAAGATGAGAATATGCAAAATAATGAATAGGGCACAATAAACGCACCTCAATCAGATTATCTGTTTGAGGTATGTTTAGCTTTCAATATTCGATTGTTCTTACTTTAGAAATATAGTCAATACACATTTTTACATAAATAATTTTTTTCAACTTTACTCCAGTCTATTACATTCCATATATTTTTTACGTATTCAGCTCTCAAATTCTGATACTTTAAATAATATGCATGTTCCCACACATCAATTGTTAGTATTGGCTTCATCTTTAAACTTAATGGAGAATCTTGATTTGCAGTTGTTATTACATCAAGCTCTTTTTTATCGTTAACAACAAGCCATGAATATCCT
>JAEWQX010000213.1 GCA_023399035.1 Bacillota bacterium
CGATTCACTAATTCTGTGAGAGAAGATGGACTTACAGAGGAATATTTTATAAAAAAGAAAAGGAAGATGAAATATAAGAAAAGGTGATATAATGCAAATTTATCAGTTAATGAATAAAGATAATTTGGTTTTAGAATTTGTAAAATCAGATACATTGGAAAGTCAATTTAAGATAATTAGTGAAAACAAAAAGGCAAACTTTCCATATATTTTAGAAAATAATATTGATGAACTCGATACATGGATTAACAATAGAGCAATACCTACAAATAGAGATCACATTGAAAAAGTTCTATTAAGCCTTAATTTAGACAACAAAGAACGATTTAATTTATTAATCATAAATCATGCTGCAAGTTTAAATGATACTTATTGGATAAAAGAGAAAAATGAACTTAATATTAATGGAAAAGATTTGAAATGGAAAGATGTAAGTTTATATAGAGGATTTAAAGAGAATTTAGGGCTGATATCATTTTTTGGAAATACATCATCATTAGGAGGAAAAATTAAAACGCCTGAATTAACAACTCAGGGAATGCTTAGAAAAGCATGGAGAATAGTAGATGGAAATATCTATTTATATAAAGCTAATACTTATGGATATGCTAATGCAGGTAATGAAATGTATTCAGAAATAATTGCATGGCAGATAGCAAAGATTTTAAACCTGCCTTATGTAAAATATGAACTTGAAAAATGGAATGATATAGATTGTGTAAGAAGCAGACTTTTTACAAGTGAAGAAACAGGATATCTTACTATGACAGAATATCTTAACAAAAAATTAGGAAGTATGACAAAATGGAGATATGGACAGGTATGTAAAGTTATTGGTGAAGAATTCATAGAACAGCTTAATGATATTATGGTATTTGATTTTATAATTGAAAATAAAGATAGACATTTTAGCAATTTTGGATTTTTAGTTGACAATGATAATGGAAAATTAAAAAGCCTTGCTCCAATTTTTGATAATGGATATTCTCTTTTAAACTTTGAAATGGAACAGGATCTTATTAATTATGATTACAATAAAAGCATGATAGGTACATTTGATATTGAAAATAAAATTCAGGCTAGGGAAGTCATTAAGAAAAATCCACAGAAGTATAAAAAATGGGCTAATATTTTAGCTAATAATATAGATAAGATAAATTTTAATGGAGTACCCCAATATCGAGAAGATGCAATGAAAAAACTTATTTTAAGAAGATGTAAAATGATACAAGAATTTTAACAGTTTAATAAGTATGGTTTTAAAGGGAATGAAGAAATAAGTAATTTTATAAATATATATGTTCTAATAATAAAACTACATTGCAATAAAATAAATCTTACAAAGATTTAATATTCAATTGTCCATTGTAAATTGTACATTGTTAATTAGAATATATATAAAATATGGCAGATATATTTTTAGAAATAGAATCTAAGAATATATCTGCTTTTTGTTGTTATATCTATGATTTGAATAAATAAAATACATAAAAAAGTATGCAGAAAAATAATTTTTTATAAAAAAACAAAAAAAAAGTAAAAAAAGGTCCCAAAAAGAAAAATGTAGTTGTATTATATACTGCATAACAAAATATTAAATATAAACTAAAAGATAAAATTGGAGGAAAAAATATGTTTAGAAGATCAACAAAAGCAACAGCTTTATTAATAGCTGCAGCATCTGTACTTTCTATAGTACCAGCTTCAGCAGCAACTAAATTAGGAACTAAAGAAGGTACAGTTGAAAATGCAGTAGCATTTGGAGATGGAAAATACCTTTACCAAGGTTATAGAACTGATGATGATGATAATGGTTTATACTATAACTCTGGTGACAAAGATAAAATGTTAGATGATGCTGATGAAATCATCCAAAAGTTTGATGGAAAATACGTAGCAGTAGAAGATAGTGGTGACCAATATGTTGTAGATATGTCAACTGGTAAAATCACTGATGAAGACACTTTAGAAGATATGTTATCAACAGTTACTACTAAATTAGAAAACAAATTATCAAAAACTGAAAGATACGAAGATATAGATTTCGATGGTACAACAAACACTATTGAAAGAATCACTGGAAACACATTCCAAGATGATTACTACTTATTCAATGTACCAGTTGCAAATGGAAATGACAAATTTGGATATACAACAGCTTCTGGTAAATACATAGATTGTTCATACGATTTAAACATGTATGTATACTATAATCCAACAACTGATTCAGGATCAAATGGTAAAACATACAAAATTGAAGACGTTGAAGATACAGTTGATGTAACAAATAAGAACAGACAAGATGTAGAATATAAGGGTGATAAAGTTAAGTTAGAAGTTAGCAATTTATCATTTGTTAAATACTTAGGACAAGATGAAAAATACATATACTCATTAGTAAGTGCAAAAGTAAGCAATGCAGTAGAAATTGCTTCTAACAGGGTAGAAAACAATGTTAAATACTTTGTACAAAAAGTAAGTAAAGAACAAGGTGACAAACAAGATGATGCTTACTTACCAAAGAGCACAGAAATGTTTGAAGTTTCTGAAAGAGTTGGAAATAGCGATGCTAAAGATGCATATGAAATGTTAATAACTAAATTTGCGTTAGAAGGCGAAGATAGAATTGAAACTGTTATTGCTGATGGTAACATCTATGTAGTTTACGGAGATGACGATACAGTTAATGTTTACAAACTAGCATTAAAGAGCAGTGAAAAAGTAGATAGAATATATAAGAATGAAAGTGGAAAAGAA
>JAEWQX010000222.1 GCA_023399035.1 Bacillota bacterium
CAATAATTGTATTTTTATCATCTATCACTGTAGGGGGAATTAGCAATGGATAATAAATTAAGTACAAAAGAATTAGTTCTTATGGGACTTATGATAGCATTAGTATGGCTTGCAGGAAGTGTAATAAGGATTCCATCTGTTGGTGGGTTTGTTCATGTTGGAGACTGTATGGTATTTCTATCAGTAGTGGTTCTTGGAAAGAAGAAAGGTGCAGTCGTAAGTGCTTTAGGGATGATGCTTGTTGATGCTCTTGGAGGATATTATTTGTGGGCTCCATTCACATTTGTAATCAAAGGAGTAATGGCATATATTGCAGGAAGCATACTTGAAGTATTAGAAATGAAGTATAGTAAATCTGTAAGCTTTGTAGTATCATTTTTTATAGCTGGAATATTTATGGTTATAGCATATTTTGGAGCAGGAATAATAATGGCTGGATTCTTGACAGAAAAAGCAGGACTTATACAGGGAATTGTTTATTCAGCAAAAGATATAATTGGAAATATAATTCAGGTTGGAACTGGAATAGTTATTGCTCTTCCAGTAAGTGCAATAATTTTAAAGGCAAAAGCTGAAGCATTTTCAGCATAAAACTTTAATGATAAGAATATAAAGATAAGCAGTAATCAGAAGTATAAAAATTGATATATATCTTATAGTAAACAGTTGAAATAATAAAACTATAAGGCTATAACAATAGAGTATATTAGTATAATAATATCTGATTATTGCTTTTATTTTTTAGAATTAAAAATTTATTTTATATTGTATTTATTTAATAATGTTACAGCAATAAATTATATTGTGGAAAAGATAAAAGGACTTGAAATAAGCACTGATTATTTTCTAAGATTAATAGCAGAATTATTCTATACTCTAATGATGGAAAGATTATTTGCACAATTTTAAAGAACATATATCATTTATTATTAATATAATATTTCAGAGTATATTATATTAAGAGGATGATTGAGCATGCCAGCTAGAAATCGTAAAAAAGTATTTGTGGACAGAAGTATAAAAAAGAAAAAAGAAACAATTTTAATTGAAGTTCCTAAAGATGCTGAACTTGGAGAGTATTTAAATGGATTTGAAGTTATAAAGAAAGTAAAAAGGTTTGGAAAGTATTATGCAAAAGTAAAAAACAAATAAAATGGATATATTAATATTAGTTTATAAATAAATACATCTTGACCTTTTTAATACAATAGTATAATGTAATAGTGTAATAATATTTTATATTTATAACTAGGGGAGCTTTAACAGGCTGAGATTGGAAAAATCCTAAACCCTTATAACCTGATTTGGTTAAGACCAACGTAGGGAAGTGCAGAGTTAATTATTTTATTTTATTTTAATTAATATGTTAATTTAGTACAGTCCTATGGACTGTATTTTTTATATTACAAAAAATAACATTAAAGAATTAAAATCACATTGGGGAGGGCTTAATAATGAATGAAAAAAGCAAAGCTCAGAAACTTGCTTTGAGTGGTGTGCTAATTGGACTTGCTGTTATATTTGGAACATTTTCAATTCCAATTGGAGCTGCTAAAATATCACCAATACAGCATTTTGTAAATGTTGTAGGAGCAATTACATTAGGGCCGGCTTATGCAGTAGCAAATGCATTTGCAGCATCGTTAATTAGGAATGTTTTAGGAACAGGAAGCCTGCTTGCGTTTCCAGGAAGTATGGTAGGAGCACTGCTTGCAGGAATTTTATACAAGAATTTTAATAAAATTCTTACGGCAGTAATTGGTGAAGTAATCGGGACAGGAATATTAGGGGCCTTGTTAGCTTATCCTATTGCTAAAATTTTAATGGGAAAAGAAGGTGCAATATTTATGTTTATAGCTCCATTTATAATGAGCTGCAGTGCAGGAGCACTAATAGGATATTTCTTTTTGAAAATACCTGTTATACAGAAGATTTTAATCAGTAATGAGCAGGTTACAAATAAAAAAGCCGAACAGTTATAAAACAGTTAATTTATCAATAATATAAATTTTATTTCAGAGCAAAATAATATATTTATGTAGACATTAAAATAAGGGGAGATTTATAAATGTTTAGAGCATTGACAATAGCAGGTTCAGATAGCTGTGGGGGAGCAGGGATTCAGGCAGATTTAAAATCATTCCAGGCTAATGGAGTTTATGGTATGAGTGTTATAACTGCTGTAACAGTACAAAATACTATGGGGGTTTTTGGAATACAGGATATTACCCCGGAAATAATCGAAGGACAGATAAATAAAATATTTGAAGATATAAGAGTGGATGCAGTTAAGATTGGAATGGTATCTAAAATTGAATCTATAAAGGCAATATCAAAAGCATTAAAGAATGTAAATAAGTTACCTAAGATAGTTCTTGATCCAGTAATGATTTCAAAGAGCGGGTTCAACCTATTATCGAAAGATGCAAAGGATACTTTGGTTAATGAGTTATTTCCGCTTGCAGAATTAATAACACCAAATCTTCCAGAAGCAGAAGAAATTTTAGGGATTGAAATAAAAAATATAGATGAAATGAAAGAAGCAGCGCTAAAGCTAAAAGAGCTAGGACCTAAAGCAGTTCTTGTTAAAGGAGGTCATCTAGAAGATGATGCTACAGATTTATTATTTGATGGCGAGAAGTTTATTTTACTTCCACAGGAAAGAATAAGTACAATACATACTCATGGAACAGGATGTACATTATCATCAGCAATAACTGCAAATCTTGCAAAAGGAATGACAGTCGAACAAGCTGTTAAGTCAGGAAAGAAGTACATAACATGTGCAATAGAGCATGGATTTGAACTTGGAAAGGGAGTAGGCCCTACTAATCATTTCTATGAATTATATAAGGCTTCAGGAAGATATAAAGAAATTACAGGAGAAGAACAATAATTTTCAGCAACAGATAAATAGCAGGATTTAATATAGATATTAACGGATGAACTAAAGAAGTATATAATCATATAATTAAAGAACTTAAGAACTATGAAGGTAAGCAGTGTTAAAAGCTAGATTTAAAAATCATAAAATAGGTTCAAAGTATAACTTGCAAGATGGACATCAGAATTTATTTTTATTATTAAAAAATATCAATTGAGGTAGGTGCGAAAGCTTAATAAGTAAGAGCAATATTTAATTATTACTTCTCAATTGAATAATTGGAGGAATAAAAATGAATTATAAAACACAAATGGAAGCGGCAAAAAGAGGTATTATAACAAAGGAAATGCAGGTGGTATCACAAAAGGAAAATATGCCTGTAGAAGACTTAATGAAATTGATGGCAGAAGGTAGAGTTGTAATACCAGCTAACGTAAATCATAAATCAATAAGTCCTGAAGGAATAGGTGATGGACTTAAAACTAAGATAAATGTTAATCTTGGTATTTCAGGAGATTCAGTTGATTACTGCAGAGAAATGGAAAAAGTTAAGCTTGCTATAGAATATGGTGCAGAAGCAATTATGGATTTAAGCAACTATGGAAAGACACAGGAATTCAGAGAAAAGCTTATAGAATATTCTCCAGCAATGATTGGAACAGTTCCAATGTATGACGCTATCGGATATCTTGAAAAAGACCTTTTAGATATAAAGGCAGAGGACTTTTTAGAAGTTGTAAGAGCTCATGCTAAACAAGGAGTAGATTTTGTTACAATTCATGCAGGCATAAATAAGAGAACTGTTGAACTATTTAAAGAAGATAAGAGAAAGATGAACATTGTATCAAGAGGAGGATCGTTGTTATTTGCATGGATGGAAATGACAGGAAATGAGAATCCATTTTATGAACACTATGATGAGTTGTTAGATATACTTAGAGAATATGATGTTACTATAAGTCTTGGTGATGCTATGAGACCAGGATGTATAGATGATTCTACTGATGCTGGACAAATTACAGAGCTTATTGAATTAGGACTTTTAACTAAAAGAGCTTGGGAAAAAGATGTACAGGTTATGATTGAAGGACCTGGACATATGGCAATGAATGAAATAGCAACAAACATGCAGCTTGAAAAGAGATTATGTCATGGAGCACCATTTTATGTTCTTGGTCCTCTTGTAACAGATATTGCACCAGGATATGACCACATTACATCTGCAATAGGAGGAGCAATTGCAGCAACTAATGGAGCAAACTTCCTTTGTTACGTAACACCAGCAGAACATTTGAGATTGCCTGATATAAATGATGTTAAGGAAGGCATAATTGCATCAAAGATAGCAGCACATGCAGCAGATATTGCTAATGGAATAAAAGGTGCAAGAGATAGAGATAATGCCATGGCAGATGCACGTCAGAAATTAGATTGGGATGAAATGTTTAAAGTAGCTATTGATCCTAAAAAAGCAAGAGAATATTTCGAAAGTATTCCACCAGAAGAAAAACACAGCTGTTCAATGTGTGGAAAAATGTGTGCTGTAAGAACTACAAATATGATTCTTAATGGTGAAAAAGTTGAATTAAAACAGAAATAAATCTAAGATAAATGATATATAAACGGATTGTATTCTGGCCACGTATAGAGTAATAAAAAATGGTGAATATGATGTAAATAAGAAATATTCACTTCGGAGCTCTATATGGAAATATAATAATGGAAAATGGAAGATGATTTTTCATCAGGGAACATTGTGTGGTAATAAGGAATCGAGGAATTAATAATCATGAATAAAGAAATCGTACAAAATATAGTAGAACTATTAAATAAATTAAAAGAAAAAAAACCATTGATACATAATATAACAAATTATGTTACAGTAAATGACTGTGCTAATATACTTCTTGCAATAGGTGCTTCGCCTATAATGGCTG
>JAEWQX010000029.1 GCA_023399035.1 Bacillota bacterium
TACTTTATCAGGTATAACAAGACAATATAATGAAAGAATTCAATCTAGATTAATTGGTGAATTTAAGTTATGTAAGTTCTACTCAGAAGATATAAGAATTAAATTAAATCTAGAGAAAAATAAATAACCCAATATATAAAAAAAGAAATGATGGATTAAGTATCATTTCTTTTTTTGATTCTTCTAAAACTTATTTTGATAAGAAAATATAAATACGTAATTATATTTCAACGTTGTTTATTTTTAAAGATAAAAAAACAAGCTTTACAAGCTTGTTCAATTTGGCGACTCAGAAGGGGCTCGAACCCTCGACCTCCGGCGTGACAGGCCGGCACTCTAACCAGCTGAGCTACTGAGCCATCTTATGGTGGGCACAACAGGGCTCGAACCTGTGACCCCCTGCTTGTAAGGCAGGTGCTCTCCCAGCTGAGCTATGCGCCCATAAGATAAAAGTAAAGTTCTGATTTCTCATAACTTAATTATTTAATTTAAATGGTGACTCCTAGGGGAATCGAACCCCTGTTACCACCGTGAAAGGGTGGTGTCTTAACCGCTTGACCAAGGAGCCATATGTTTGTTGCTTCATTTAAAATGGAGCTGGCAATAGGAATCGAACCTACAACCTGCTGATTACAAGTCAGCTGCTCTACCGTTGAGCCATGCCAGCATCTTAAATGGCGACTCAGAAGGGGCTCGAACCCTCGACCTCCGGCGTGACAGGCCGGCACTCTAACCAACTGAGCTACTGAGCCATCTCATGGTGGGCACAACAGGGCTCGAACCTGTGACCCCCTGCTTGTAAGGCAGGTGCTCTCCCAGCTGAGCTATGCGCCCATAAGATAGTTTGGTCTATGATTTCTCATAATTTTTAAATATTTAATTTAAATGGTGACTCCTAGGGGAATCGAACCCCTGTTACCACCGTGAAAGGGTGGTGTCTTAACCGCTTGACCAAGGAGCCATGCTTTATGTCATTCGCTTCACACTCTTGCGTTTCTTACTGTGTCGCGCTGACCACATAGACTATAATACAGAATTTCTATTCATGTGTCAACACATTTTTTAATTTTTTTTTATTTTTTTTAATTTTATCTTATTTTTCTCATTTAGAATGACCTTTCTAACTAGTCTTCATGCATATTTTTCACATCGTTTATAGCGTCCTCAAAGCTAGTAATCACCTTGTTTTTAAGGTCTATTTCCTTATTTATATTTTCAATTTCATTCATGCACATTTCCAAAAAAATATCTTTTTCTACTTTGTTGATAATTATGTTATATCCATCTCTTTTGAAGTTTTGTCCTGAAGCTTGTATTTCCAAAGGATACCTATTGTTTACATTTACTAGAATTTCTTTATCCCATATTCCCCTCTTATTTATTTTATATTTATCTCTCAAAACATTTAAATTTTTAATTTCTTCTTCAATTTCATCTTTAATTGAATCATAAATAGCATTATAAAGAACAACTGATATTCCTCTTTTTAATTTTATTTTTAAAAAATCTCTGTTATTTATTAAAAAATCATCTATTGCATTTTCACTTATACACTTAACATCTTTAAATGAAAAATATTTTAATCCATTTCCTGTTGGATAATTAACTATTATTTCATTATAATTCATTCTTCTTACTTTAAATGTTCTCCCAAAGTCATCTAAATTTTCATTAATTACTTTTATCTCCATTCAAAATCACCTCTTTATTTTAGTATTCCATTCTTTTAACCTTAATATTACTATGTTAAAATTTATTTATCTAAAATATAGGTTTCAATCACGATTATAATATGACAGTATAGAATTAATCTTAAAATCCCTCTTTTTATAATCAATTAAGTATATATTTTTCTATTTTAGAGTAGAAACGAGGATTATTATAAGAAGATTAAGATAATAATTATCTATAGTGATTAATATAAGATGAATTTTTACCACATTATTATAGAAAGAAAATAATTCATAATTATATATTCTTATTTAAATAAAACGAGGAGTGATCAGCAAATGATTTATCACGATTTAATAGTTGTTGGTGGTGGTGCTTCAGGATTAACTGCTGCTATTATAGCTAAAGATTTTGGTATAGATGTAGCAATTGTTGAAGGTACCGACAGAATCGGAAAAAAAATTCTTGCTACTGGTAATGGACGCTGTAATATATCAAATAATAGGATTTCTTATCCGTATATTACTTATCATAGTGAAAACGAAGGTTTCTTTACAGAGGCTTTAAATAATCTTACTGTTGAAGATACTAAAAATTTATTTTTATCTTTAGGTCTGCCTTTAATAGAATTAGAAAATGGGAAAATGTATCCTAAATCTCTTCAATCTTCATCTGTTGTTGATATATTCAGAATGGCACTTGAAGACAGACAGATTCCACTGTATACAAACTGCAAAATTAACTCTATAAGTAAGAAAAAGAACTTTAATCTATTTACTAATAATGAAGAATACGATGGTTTTTCGTGTAAAAAACTTGTCTTAAGCTGTGGAGGCAAATCTGCTGTTAAAACTGGCTCTGACGGCACAGGATATAAATTAGCTAAATCTTTAGGACACAGTATTACAGATACTGTTCCTGGAATAGTTCAGCTTAAATTAGACTATCCTTATTTAAAAGCTATATCTGGCGTAAAATTTGATGGACGTGTTTCTATATTAGTAGACGATGAAATAATAAGAACTGAATCTGGAGAAGTTTTATTTACCGATTATGGTATTTCAGGTCCTCCAATACTACAGCTTTCTTATTATGCAGCTAAAGCATTAAATAACAAGTCAAAGGTTACAATAAGAGTGGATATGCTTCCTGATGAAAGCAAAGATGATGTAGAAAACTTCTTTACTACTCATTTTTCAATGTTCAGCTACAGAGAAATATCTTCTGCACTTATAGGAACAATACATAAAAAGCTTATACCAACTTTATTGAAGGACTCTGGTATTAAAGATATTCATTTACCTTGCAGCAATATAGACTGGAAATATATAAATACTCTTATTTCAAAGTTTAAGAAATGGGATTTCAACTGCATCGATACAAATGGCTTTGGTAATGCTCAGGTGACAGTTGGAGGAGTGAATACAAAAGAAGTCAATAATCTAACTTTAGAATCTAAATTAGTTGATAATTTATATTTCTGCGGTGAAATACTTGATGTTCATGGTGACTGTGGAGGTTTTAATCTTCAATGGGCATGGAGCTCTGGATACCTTGCTGGTAAATCAGCTTCTGAAGGTCAATAAAATAGTGTAAATTTAAAATACTCATATATAGCTAATATTTTATTACTCATATAATGTTATCTAAATAAAAAATCTCTAGAAGTAAATTTATCTCTAGAGGTTTTCTTATATCTTATATTCTACATATTTTATAAACTGCTACTGTCCTTTTCCCATTCAGCTTCTAATAATGTCAATTCTGTTCCATCACTCTTTCTTATTGTGTGATAAGATTTTATGGTATTTTCATCGATTTCTTTAATAGCAGCAGAGGATGATATTGTTTCACCATATTTACTTTCCTTTTCAAAAGTAACCTTGATTCTCTTTATTGTATAATCCTTAATAACTTCTATTGGAACTGCTTCAATTGCCCATTCAATATATTTAACATTATTAACATGGTTATTTGAGTCTATATCGCTATATCTTATATTAAAGTTTACGGAATAATCCTCATGTTCAACTCTTTCTAATTTTTCCATGCTTACATCATAATCGATATCTCCATCTACTCCATAAAAATCATATTGTTCTTTTTGAATTCTTGTAGGTCTTCTCTTTTGAATATTAATTAGAAAAAATAATGCTAAAGCCTCACCTATTACATTATTTTCACTGTCTTTAATAATGTATCTTCTTAACCCATAAAACTTTTTAAACCCAACAGGCTTTGTAGTTATGCTTATAGTTTCACCGAACATAGGATATCTACTCATCTTTATATCATATTTATAAAAAACCCATGCACAGTTATTTTGAATACAATATTCTATCCCTCCACCAACTGCTTCAGACTGTTGTGTTCCAACATCACATATAAAATCAATAATTGATGATAACTTACATCTCAATTTTGAATCTACCTCATAATAATGTATCTCATAATTTTTAGTGAATTCTTTCATAATAAAAATATCTTGCAAAATTTATCTTAAATTATATATATGAAACTTTGCAATTCTCCTCCCTTCTATATCTATATATTTTTACCTTAATTATATATTATCATACATTTTTAGTTAAATATAACTGTCAAGCGAAATATTCTTACATTATTTACATACTATAATCCTTTTATATTATAAGTAATCAATAATTTCCAAATTTCATAAAGCAAGTATCCTGATAATTCACAATTTATAATTCTTTCAAACAACATTAAAGATCAACAAAAGCAGTGACTTACAAGTAATTTTTATATTTTGAAATATCCTTTAATTAATGTTAATTGGCAGCTTTATACTATCAGTAACACATTTTGATTTTTAGTTAAAATTAAAGACTACTATGTTTATTAAATAGTAGTCTTTAATTTAAATACTAATATAAAAAATTATTCCCCAACTGCTTCTGCAATATCTTTAATTTCTTTACTCTGTCTTTTTTCATCAAGTTTAGCATAGGCTCCTGCAAGAATTGTTCCCGAAATTGAATGCCATACACATGATACCGCACATGCAATAGCTGCTTGTGGTGTAGCAGCAAAGTGTGCTGTTGCTAAATTTGTAGCAAGACCTGCATTCTGCATGCCTACTTCAATTGATATTGTACGCTTCTTTGCTGTAGACATTCTTGTAAGCTTGCCCACTCCATATCCTAATAAATATCCTAATCCATTGTGTAATAATACTGCTACAAAAATTAATATTCCTGATTTAAAGAAATTCTGACCTTGTAATGAAATAACTCCTCCAACTATAAATGCAAGCCCTGTAACCGAAACTCCTGGCATAACTTCCTGAACATCCTTAAATGTTTTCTTTTCTCCAAAGAAATAGTTTAAAATAAATCCTATTAAAATTGGAATAATAACTGATTGGATTATTGACTTAAACATTCCAATTGCATTGACTTCAATTTGCGCACCAGCTAAAAATAGAACAAGTATTGGAGTAAGTATCGGTGATAAAAGAGTCGATGCTGTTGTCATACCAACAGAAAAAGGAACATCACCATTACATAAGAATGACATTATATTAGATGAAACCCCGCCTGGACAACATCCAACCAATATCAATCCAATCTTAATCTCATTTGGTAATCCTAATATAGTACCGACTGTATATGCAAGCAACGGCATAACTGTATATTGTGCTAAAGCACCTATAAATATATCTAATGGTCTTTGTGCTAATATCTTAAAATCCTGAGTAGTAAGTGTTAATCCCATTCCAAACATTATTATTCCAAGGATTATTGTTTGATTAGTTCCTCTGACCCATGTAAATAACCCTGGAACAAAAAATGTTATTACTGCCACTACAATAACAAATACTGATGTGTTTTTAGATAATAATTTACTGATTTTTTTTAGTACATTCATAATAATAGCCCCCATATCTAATATGAATTTATATTAAAACATTATTATAGATTTACAGCTTAGTTATAATAATGTCTCTGCACAAAAAAATACTCCATCCCTATAGAAAGGGACGGAGTATATCCGCGATACCACCCTACTTCCATAAAGTGATATTAAAATCTTAAAATATCAGTTTACAGCTCTCATGTCACATACTTAATAATATGCGTTTCCTTTAACGGTGAAATACCGTTGAAGCTTACTCTAGTTTCTGCTTCACTCCTCCAAGATGATTTTCAGTAAAATGTGTACATTAGTTTTCATCAGCCACTAACTTTCTTAAGAACATCAATTAAACCTACTTCTTCTTTTCATCGAATTTATTATTAATATAATATCAATATTAGCACTTTACTGATATTATGTCAATAAATAGTTATTTAAAATATCATTTTACTATGGAATATACTGTAAAACTAAAACTTAATCATTAATCATACTTATTTATTTTATGAATTATAAACTTGAACAATACAAGAAATTTTAATTAGTTCTTTCTCATATTGCTGTTCTTAATTATTATCAAGTATTAATTTTTCATAAAAAATAGGATTTTCAAAATCGAAAATCCTATTTTTATATTATTTATTTAATGCTTCTAATAAATCGTCTAAATTAATTCCGTGAACTGCTGCAGCTTCTGCTATTGTTTCAGCTTGAGCTGATGGACATCCAACACATCCCATACCAAAGCCCATTAGAACTTCTGCTTTAGATGCATCTGCATGAACTACTTCACCGATTGTCATATCCTTAGTTATCATTGTACTTCACCTTCTTCTGCACATAACATAATAATATTGTATACCAAAAATTATATTTTATGCCGAATTAAAAGTCAATACCCGACCACTTTACTAGACTATAGAGACTTAACTCTCATAGTCTGATCTCTCTTAGGTCCTACTGAAACTATTGATATCTTAGTATCTGTAAATTCTTCTATTCTCTTTAAGTATTTCTTTGCATTTTCTGGTAATTCGTCGTAGCTTCTTGCATCTGCTACTTCTTCACCCCAACCTTCAAATTCTTCATATACTGGTTCACATTTTGCTAAATCTTCTAAGCTTGCTGGGAAGTAATCTATAACTTCTCCATTAAATTTATATCCAACACAAACTTTCAATTTATCTAGTCCTGCTAAAGTATCTATCTTTGTAACAGCTAATGAAGTTAATCCACTAACTCTGCATGCAGTCTTAACTATAACTAAGTCTAACCATCCACATCTTCTTGATCTTCCTGTAGTTACACCATATTCATGACCTTTTTCTCTTATCCAGTCACCAGTTTCATCTAATAATTCAGTTGGGAATGGTCCTTTACCAACTCTTGTAGTATAAGCTTTTGTTATACCTACAGCATTAGTGATCATGTTTGGTCCTATACCAACACCATTAGCTACTCCTCCAGCTGTTGTATTAGATGAAGTTACATATGGATAAGTTCCATAGTCTATATCTAATAACATACCTTGAGCACCTTCGAATAAAACAGTCTTATCTGCTTTAATATCGTTGTAAACTCTAACCGAAGTATCTTGAACGAATGGTCTTAACTTCTTAGCAAATCCTAAGTATTCTTTTAATATTTCATCAAAATTTAAAGCTTCTCCGCCTAAAACTTTAGTAATGTATGCATTTTTCATTTCGATGTTTTCTCTAAGCTTTTCTGTAAATACATCTTCATGCATTAAATCACAAACTCTGATTCCGCATCTTTCAAATTTATCTGTATAACAAGGTCCTATTCCCTTACCAGTAGTACCTATGTCATTCTTTCCTCTTGCTTTTTCTTTAAGCTTATCTAATACCTTGTGATATGGCATTATAAGATGTGCTCTATCACTTATTATTAGTTTTTCAGGTGTTACTTTAACTCCAACACCTTCTAAATAGTCTATTTCTTCAAATAAGGCTTTTGGATCTACAACAACCCCATTACCTATTACGTTTAATTTATCTTCATATAAAATTCCTGATGGTATTAAGTGCAATTTATATTCCTTGTCACCAACTACTACAGTGTGACCAGCATTGTTTCCTCCTTGGAATCTAACAACAACATTAGCCTCTTCTGCTAAGTAATCTGTCATCTTACCTTTTCCTTCATCGCCCCATTGAGCTCCTAAAACAATAAATGCTGACATCTATTCTGCCTCCCTTAAATAAATACTCTTATTCTTTCATAATCTTGTATCTTGCGGAGTTATTCATAGATAAGTAATATAAACTGTTCACCAAAACAAATATTTTAGAAATTTTATTATAAGTTAAATAAAATTTATATTTTATCTATAAATTATTTTAATATCTCCCTTTAAATATTAGCAAAGTCCTTGTCAACGGTCAACTGTGTATCGAATATTTTTTTGCATTTTCAGTAAATAATTCGTATAATTATTGTATATCAGTATATATTATGTAAAATTGTTGCAAGTTAATACATATTTAAACTAATAAGGAGTGTTTTCTATGAATATTTATGAACAAGCTTTGAAATTCCACGAAGAGAAAAGAGGCAAATACGAAATCAAGCCAACTTGTAAAGTAAAAAATGCTAAGGATTTAAGCTTAGCTTATACACCAGGTGTTGCAGAACCATGCCGTGAAATACATAAAGACCCATCAAAAGTTTATACATATACACGTAAATGGAATACAGTTGCAGTAATATCAGATGGAACAGCAGTACTTGGACTTGGAGATATTGGTCCTATGGCTGCTTTACCTGTAATGGAAGGTAAAAGTGTTTTATTTAAAGAATTTGGTAATGTAGATGCATTCCCTATAGTTCTGGATACTAAAAATGTTGATGAAATTGTTGAAACAGTTGCTAATATTGCTCCAACACTAGGAGGAATAAATTTAGAAGACATTTCAGCTCCAAGATGCTTTGAAATTGAACAGAAATTAAAAGAAAGATTAAACATCCCAGTATTCCATGATGATCAGCACGGAACTGCCATTGTTGTTTTATCTGGGTTAATCAATGCATTAAAAGTTGTTGGTAAAAAGCTAGATAATATAAAAGTTGTTATTAATGGTGCTGGCTCTGCCGGTACTGCAATCTGTAAATTATTACTTTCTTCTGGAGTAAAAAACATCGTAATGTGTGATATAAATGGAGTAATAAGCAGAGATAAGGACTTAAGCGATAACAAATATATGGCTGAATTAGCTCAAATAACAAATCCTGAAAATGTTACAGGAATGCTTAAAGATGCTATGGTAGGTGCTGATGTATTCATAGGAGTTTCTGCACCAAATATAGTTTCAAAAGAAATGGTTAAAACTATGAATAAAGATGGAATAATATTTGCTATGGCAAACCCAACTCCTGAAATCTTCCCTGAAGATGCAAAAGAAGCAGGAATTGCTGTTATGGGTACTGGACGTTCAGATTATCCAAATCAAATCAATAATGTACTTGCTTTTCCAGGAGTATTCAGAGGTGCATTAGATGTACAGGCATCTGAAATAAATGAAGAAATGAAAGTAGCTGCTGCCTATGCAATTTCAAATTCTATTCCTGAAAGTGAATTAAATGCTGAAAATATAATTCCAAAAGCATTTGACTTAAAAGTTCAGAAATTAGTTGCTGAAGCTGTTAAAGAAGCTGCAATAAAAAGTGGTGTAGCTCAGATATAATCCAAGCTACACATATTAAAATCTTATACTCTTAAATTAAACTATAACAAAATACTATAATAAAGGCATCGTAATATTCACTTATGAATATACGGTGCCTTTGCTTTTTATCCTAAATTAGTTTAAATTAATTATTCTATAAAAGTCTATATAAATATAAAAGAAACATATAAATTTATTCTTTATTCTATATGAACAAGTAATATAAAACATATTACAAATATATTTATAAGCATATATTAAAAATCTAAGTTATTACGACTTTTTAGTAATATTTTTTATAAAAAATTATGCACAATATTTTTTTATAAAATTATTCACAATTTCAAAGTAAAAACTTATTCACATTCTGAAAAAATAAATTTATCCACAAATAATCTCAAAAAAGTTTTTCCACAATAAAATCAAGTTCAAATTATACACATAAAAACAGAGGGAGCAGAGAAATTTTTATTTTTCTGCTCCCAGTTTGATCTCATACACAATAACTAAAAACTTTTCTATAATTTTTATCTATACTATTTATAATTTATATATAAAATATGTAGAGTGAATTTTCCTCTTCATCCTTCAGCATAGCTGCTTTTTTTATTGATGAGAAGTTCTTTATTGCAGCATAGCTGCTTTTTTTATTGGTGAGAAGTTCTTTATTGCAGCATAGCTGCTTTTTTTATTGGTGCATATTTTTTGATTTTTCTGCACACTTATCCATGGCTTGAATTACACTATTTCTAAATCCTAGCTTTTCAAGTTCAACTACAGCATCAATTGTAGTTCCTGCTGGTGAACATACCATATCCTTTAATTCACCTGGATGTTTTCCCGTTTCTAATACCATCTTGGCTGAGCCTAAAACACTCTGAGCTGCCATCTTATATGCTTTTGCTCTTGGAATTCCAAGCTTAACTGCACCATCAGCCATTGCTTCTATGAACATGAATACATATGCAGGTGATGAACCAGCTGCAGCTATAAATCCATCGAAATATTTCTCTTCTAAAACTTCACATTTTCCAAAGCTTTCAAAGATATTTATACAGTATTTTAATTCCTCTTGTGTTACATTTTTATTAGGACACACTGCTGACATTGCCTGACCTACAAGAGCAGGCGTATTTGGCATTGTTCTTATAATCTTAAAATCATCACCAATCCATTCTTCCATATCAGCCACTGATATTCCTGCGGCAATAGTAACTATTAATTTATCTTTAGTTAATTGTGACTTTATTTCTTCTACTATGGATTCATACATGTTAGGCTTTACAGCTAAAATTATT
>JAEWQX010000038.1 GCA_023399035.1 Bacillota bacterium
ATCAAAATTATTTACATAATATTTTTAGAATTTCTTGATATATTTTTCGACTATAAATTTGCAAAAAAATTCATATAAATGTATACTTTCCATAGATAACGTTATAAAGTATTATGTTATGCAAAATATTATTTTTTTGGAGGTACAAAAATGGAAAGTAGAATAAACATAACCGCAGAAAAACATGCACAAGGATATAACTGTGCTCAGGCAATTCTATGCACATACTGTGATTTATTTGGAATGGATGAAGAAACTGCATTCAGAGTTTCTGAAGGATTTGGACTAGGTATGGGAGGAATGCAGAGTACATGTGGAGCTCTTACTGGAGTACTTATGCTTGCAGGTTTAAAAAACAGTAATGGTCTTGTTAATCCAGGCAGCACTAAAGGCAGTACTTATTCTCTTGCAAAAAAATTAGCAGATGAATTTAAAGAAATGAACTCTACTACAATCTGCAAAGAACTTAAAGGTATTGAAGATGGCGTTGTTAAAAGAAGCTGTCCTGGATGCATTGAAGATGCAGCTAAAATTGTTGAAAAATTTTTACTTGATGAAAAATAACCATAAAAAAAAGGTCCAGCCATAAAAATTACTTTATGGCTGGACTTTTCATATACGTTTAGTGAAAACACTACATACTAGGTATAAGCACAAATATTAAAAAAAATACTGCACTTATAATAACAAGAAAAATTATACCAGAAATTATCATAACAGATTTATTTTTTTGTAAAATACCAAATATAACACCAAATACTGTTATTATAATAAGAGTAAATAAAATATTTATAAAACTCATATATTCTCCTCATTAAACATTATATTTATCCATGCGTTATTTACTAATTCTTTTGTGTTTTATTATAGATATCAAAAATTGCATTTTATAAGAACAATCAGCATAAATTTAAACTTTGAACAAACTATACTGCAATATGATACACTTTAGAAAAACTTCATTATTATATCTATAAGTATTGGTAAAAATATAGCTGGCAGCAGATTTGCTACTTTTATCTTGCTTGCTCCAAGCATATTAGTTCCAAGTCCCATAATTAATAGGCTTCCTATTGCTGACATATTACTTATAACAGAATCTGTAAGCACACTTGATAAACAGCCTGCGAGAAGTGTTATGCTGCCCTGATATACTAATATAGCTACAGATGAAAGCATTACTCCTATTCCAAGAGATGAAGTGAAAATTATTGATGAAACTCCATCTAAAACAGACTTAGCAAAGAGTGTCGTATGATTACCCTGCAATCCGCTTTCAAGCGATCCAACAACAGCCATTGCCCCTACACAGAATAGAAGACTCGACGTTACAAATCCTTCTGAAATAGAAATTTTATCAGCTTTTTTATCATTCTTTTTAGAATTAATTTTCTTTTCTATGTAATCACCTAAATTATTTAATCTCTTATCAATATCAATAATTTCTCCAATCAAAGCTCCTACTGCTATACATATAATCAAAAGAAGAGTATCTTCACCTTTAAGTGCTCCTGAAATCCCAATATATAATACACAAAGAGCAAGTCCACTCATTATAGTATTGCTTATTTTTTCAGTAAGCCTTCCCTTAACTATAAGTCCTATAATACAGCCCCCAATTACAGCTAATGCATTCACAATCGTTCCTAACATATTCTCCTCCAAAGCTTTTATATAATACTTTTTCCGTTCATAAGCGACTCCAATAAATCACAATTTATATGTAGTTTATTATATCATATTTTATAAAATAAACCATATACTGTTAAGAATTCTTTCTATAATTTTGTTACTGTGCTTGTATATAGAATCATACTATATACCTGCATGAAACGTGAAACATATACCTATTTACTCATTGATAAAACAAGATATTTTATTCTTATCACATATTTTTTCTTAGTATATTTTCATAATTAATCTAATTTTATAATAATATGTTATTGTATAGCTGTTATTAGTATGTAAATAACTAACTATCACTATCTATATAAATACGTTATTATTCTACAATCAGGAGGTATTATATGTCAAAATATAGTGGAACTAAAACTGAAAAAAATCTAATCGAAGCATTTGGTGGGGAGTCATCTGCCAGAAATAAATATACTTATTATGCATCAGCTGCCAAAAAAGCCGGTTATGAACAATTGGCTGATTTATTTCTTGAAACAGCCAATCAGGAAAAAGAACATGCTAAAATGTGGTTTAAAGAATTTCATGGTATTGGGACAACAGAAGAAAATCTTATTGACGCAGCAGCAGGTGAAAATGCAGAATGGACAAACATGTATGTCCGTATGGCAAAAGAAGCAAGAGAAGAAGGATTTGAAGCTTTAGCCAAAAAGTTTGAACTTGTGGCAGAAGTAGAAGCTGCTCATGAAAAAAGGTATCTAAAATTGCTGGATAATTTACAGAATGAAAAAACCTTCAAAGGTGATGCTCCTTATGGATGGAAATGTCGTAACTGTGGTTATATATATGAAGGAGAAAATGCACCTGCAGTGTGTCCTGTATGTGCACATCCTATGGCATACTTTGAACGAAAAGCTGAAAATTATTAAAATCATATAATCATTATAAGAATCCCTGTAGAAAGTTAGTGTTTATAAAATAATCATTCTCAACAGGGATTTGATTAGTTATACATTATATACGTTTGATTTTATATGGCTTAACATATATTGAATTTAAAGTCATCTGCTGTCATCAATTCTCCAATAGATTATTAGGTAAAATTCTATTCTTTAGAAGCATATTTTCCTATTTAGGCTAAACTTCTAAAAAAATAATTTCAAAAATGATAATGATTTTCATTTACATTTATATTTTTTTATGTTATATTGTTTTTGGGCTTAATTTTATCGCGGCAAATCTTTAAAAAATATGGAGATGATAAAAATATGGCAAAAATGATGGGACCAAGATTTAAGTTATGTAGAAGATTAGGATTGAACGTAAACGGTCATCCCAAAGCAATGAAGAGAGCTGGAAATGGCAGTGCAAGAGATGCAAAAAAATTATCACCTTATGGTACACAGCTTTTAGAAAAACAAAGATTAAGAGCTTACTATGGTGTAATGGAAAAGCAGTTTGCTACTTATGCTAGAAAAGCATTTAAAGATAAAGAACAAACTGGTTATGCATTAATAAAGAGACTTGAATGTAGACTTGACAATATAGTTTACAGACTAGGTTTTGCAAGTTCATTAGCTCAAGCTCGTCAAATGGTTGTACATGGACATATCCTTGTTAATGGAGAAAAAGTAAATATACCTTCTTTCAATGTTAACATCGGTGATGTTGTTGCTTTAAGAGAAAAATCTCAAAAGAATGAAATGTTCAGAGATAACTTCTTATCTAACATACTTAATGTATATCCTTATTTAACTAAGAATGAAGCTGACTTTTCTGGAAGCCTTACAAGATTCCCAGAAAGAAATGAAGTTCCAATTGTGATTAATGATTCATTAGTCGTAGAATATTACTCAAAATTATTCTAATTAAAATTTATACTCTTTAGAAATTATTGTGTATTTCTAAATCCTTATGAAAGAGCTTCTTCCTCTTTCATAAGGTAAAACTCAAAACTAAGCTATTAGTGAACTTTGAATAAAGTTCATTGATATATAAATGCATTGATGCTATATTATTCTAATTGCCATTTAAATAATATAGTCATTAAATTACAGAACTCCAAATATTAAATTGTAAAAAGCACATTAATTATCTTTTGGTGCACAACAAAAGATAATTATATGTGCTTTTTTCTTTAATAGAAAATCCACTGATAAACATGAGTTAAACTTTAAAAAATAATATTTTAGCCAGCATAAAATATTTTTATGCTGGCTAAAATTATGACAATGTACTTTTTATTTTCTTGCACAGTTTGATGCTGTACCTTTTAATATCTTAAGTCCATGATCTAACTCACTTATTATATATTCAAGACATTCACTTACAGCTTTAGGGCTTCCAGGCATATTGATAATTAATGTCCCTTTACGTATTCCTGCTGCTGCACGGCTCAGCATTGCTCTTTTTGTTATCTGAAGACTATAAAATCGCATTGCTTCTGGTATTCCTGGAACTGCTCTTTCAACTATATCCATTGTTGCTTCAGGAGTCCAGTCTCTTGGTGAAAATCCTGTTCCGCCTGTAGTTAATATAAGATCTGCAATATCGTTATCCGCAATTCTCATCATTTCATCAGCAAGCATCTTTCTTTCATCAGGAAGAACTATTTTATGTACTACCTCATATCCGTACTCTTTTACTATTCTTTCAATTTCTGGCCCGCTTTTATCTTCTCTTTTTCCTTCATATCCGCTGTCGCTTGAAGTTATTACTGCTACTCTGAACATATTACAAATTCATCTCCTACTTTAATTTTCCCACCATGGATTACTCTTGTGAATACACCTTCTCTTGGCATTATACAGTCTCCAACTCTGTGGAATATTTCACAGTGGGAATGACATTTCTTACCCACCTGAGTAAGTTCAAGTATTACATCATTACATTTGAATCTTGTTCCTACTGGAAGTGTTTTAAAGTCATATCCTTCTATTAAAAGATTTTCACCAAAATCTCCATCAGTTACATTTCCACCTTTTTCATTGAATTCCTTAACTCTGTCGTATGATAAAAGACTCACCTGTCTGTGCCAGTTTCCACCGTGAGCATCATTTTCCAGCCCATATCCTTCAACAACATTACATTCCTGAATGTTCTTCTTAACTGTTCCTCTCTTTTCACTTATACAAACTGCTATTACTTTTCCCATCGTTTCCGCCTCTTCTCTCTGCTTTTTTATCTAATAAATCTATCAATAATCTATACTCTAAATTACCATCTATCATCTCATTATCCTCCAATTTGGGACATTCCACGATATTCAACCTTTTCTTCCTCATTCTTAATAAGATTGAAATTATGGCTTTCAGGTTTATTATATATAGTTGATTTTACAGCTTCTAATATTTCTTCATCACTGCTTCCATTTCTAAGCATTGTTCTAAGATCAGTTCCTATATCATATTGAAGACATGCTTTTAAAAATCCTTCACATGTAAGTCTTACTCTGTTGCATGTTTCACAGAACTTATGATTTACAGCGCTTATAAAACCAACCTTGCCTTTATATCCTTCAAGGCTGTAATAGTTACTAGGTCCATTGCCCAGTTTTCCATTATAAGGAGTCAATTTACCTATATTTTTTTCTATTATAGACATTACCTCTTCATCATTAAGTCCATTCATATTCCTGCCAAGACCTATAGGCATCATCTCTATAAATCTTATGCTTATATCATTATTTTTACATAATTTAATTAAATCAATTATTTCATCTTCATTCTTACCTTTTATTGGTACAGCATTTATCTTAACTTTTAAATTTTTATATTCCAGGCACTTCCTGATGCTGCTCACTACTTTACTAACATCACCAATCCTTGTTAATTCTCTATATGTATCATCTTTTAATGTATCTATGCTTATATTTACAGCATCAAGACCTGCTTTTACAAGATCATCAATCTGATTTTCTAAAAGTATTCCATTAGTAGTTAAAGTAACATTATTTATTCCATCTATTTCTTTT
>JAEWQX010000020.1 GCA_023399035.1 Bacillota bacterium
GTTCAGCAGTGTCCATATCTGGTGCAGAATCGCTCAGGATTATCTCAACGTTATACTTGCTGCTGAATTTCTTAAAATATTCTGTTTCATCTTTTCTGTGGCTGTATGCTAGTATTTTCATGACTGATTACCTCTTTTCTAATGAAATGATTTCATTAATAATGGGATTATTTATACAAAAGTTTATTTTCCATTTACATATTATTCTATCATAAATGTGAATAATTGATTATATTTAATAGAAATTATTACATTTTTAATATTACTTGACTAAATATCCCAGTGATTATATAGTAGATAATGTACATAAATAAAAGGGGGCGTTTGTAATGAGTTTTACAAATTTAAGAAAAATTCCATCTCCAGAGGAAATTATAGCTATGACTCCTCTAGATGAACATTTACAAAAAGTTAAAGCTGAAAGAGATGCTGAAATAAAAGATATTTTTGCTGGCAAGAGTGATAAATTCGTTGTCATCATTGGGCCTTGTTCAGCTGATGATGAAGATTCTGTATGTGACTATGTCAACAGGCTTGCAAAAGTCAATGAACAAGTTAAAGATAAATTATTTATAGTTCCTAGAATCTATACTAACAAACCAAGAACTACTGGTGAAGGATATAAGGGAATGCTTCATCAGCCTGACCCAGAAAAATCTCCTAACATGCTTGAAGGACTTTTATCTATAAGAAAAATGTTTATAAGAGCAATAAAGGAAACTTATCTTACTCCTGCTGATGAAATGCTATACCCTTGCAACCATATTTACTGCGGAGATTTATTGACATATGTTGCAGTTGGTGCAAGAAGTGTTGAAAATCAGCAGCACAGACTTACAGCAAGCGGTGTTGACGTTCCAGTTGGAATGAAAAACCCAACAAGCGGTGATTTAGTTGTAATGTTTAATTCTATACATGCTGCACACTGCAAACATGATTTTATTTACAAGGATCATGAAGTAAGCACAAGCGGTAATCCTTACGCTCATGCAATCATGAGAGGATCAGTAAATAAACATGGAAACAGCATTCCAAACTATCATTATGAAGATCTACTAAGAGTTGCTGATCTTTACAGCAAACACAGCTTCCCTAACCCAGCTGTAATTGTTGATGCTAATCACAACAATTCTAATAAGAAATACTTTGAACAGCCACGTATAGTTAAGGAAGTGTTAAACAGCAGAGATTGTAACCCTACTTTAAAGAAGCTTGTTAAGGGTGTCATGATTGAAAGTTACATTGAAGAAGGATGTCAAAAGATAGATGAACATATCTATGGTAAATCTATAACTGATCCATGTCTTGGATGGGAAGAAACAGAAAGACTTCTTTATTTAATAGCTGAACAAGCATAATTTATATGAATCTATAAACTGTCTGATTTTTTCAGACAGTTTTTTATTATACATGAAATTATAGTGTTTTTATCTGCTGAAATTAAGTAATATCAATGGAATTAGAATGTTAAGAACTAGGAACTAAGAAGTAAGAACTAATAGGTAAGAACTAATAGGTAAGAGTTAAGGAAAAACTGTGATTTTCATAATAAACTCTTAATTATTCACTTTTAACTATTACTTATTCAAGTATAATTAATCGTCCTGAAGTTAATACTATTTACATGATTGTTTTTATACATACTATTTTATTGACAGAGGTGAATATAATTTGAATTTAATAAGCACACTAGTTGAGCTCTTAGGCGGTCTGGGATTATTTATTTACGGAATGAAACTTATGGGCGATGGTCTTGAAAATGCTGCAGGAGATAGCTTAAAAAACATACTTGAAAAAGTAACAAGCAACAAACTCATGGGAGTCCTTATAGGTGCTATCGTTACTGCCATAATTCAAAGCAGCAGTGCTACTACTGTTATGGTTGTAGGATTTGTAAATGCTGGACTCATGAATTTATCTCAGGCACTAGGAGTAATAATGGGTGCAAATATAGGAACAACTATTACTGCACAGCTTGTAGCATTCAAACTTGATGATATCGCCCCTTTATTTGTATTCATAGGTGCATGTATAGTTATGTTTGCAAAAAATAAACGTAATATTGAGCTTGGGCATATTATATTAGGATTTGGTATATTATTTACTGGAATGGGCATTATGAGCGGTGCTATGAAGCCAATTGCAAAGACTCCAATGTTTACTGAGATACTTCTTGCTGTAGGGGATAACTGGTTCGTAGGAATCCTTACAGGTCTTGCCCTTACTGCTGTACTTCAAAGTTCATCTGCAACTACAGGAATATTGATAGCACTTGCAAACACCAATGCCATTACTGTATCTCTTGCAATTCCTATATTATTTGGATGCAACATAGGAACATGTGTAACAGCCCTTCTTGCCAGTATTGGAACAAATAAGACAGCACACAAGGCTGCACTGCTCCATCTTACATTCAATTTACTAGGAACAATAATATTTATACCATTTTTAGGATTATTAGATGAATTTGTCATTACAACAAGCGATGAAGTAAGCAGGCAGATAGCAAATGCACATACAGTATTCAATCTTACCAACACTGCTCTGCTTCTTCCTTTCAGCAGATTTATAATAATGTTTGTAAATAAGGTTATTCCTGATGATGAAAATGAAGAAAAACCTGGGCCTAAATATATTGATGACAGAGTTCTTGAAACTCCTGTAATAGCTGCTGGACAGGTAATAAAAGAAACCATAAGAATGGCTAATAAGGCAAGGAATAATGTTGAACTTGCAATGAAAGCATTTTTAGAAGGCGATGAAAAGCTTATACAAAAAGTTTATGAAAATGAAAAAGTCATTAACATACTTGAAGAGGCTATAACAAGCTATCTTGTAAAGCTTGCTCAGAGCAGTCTTTCAGACAGGGAGCAGGCAATTGTAGCTTCAACTCTACATATAGTAATAGATATTGAAAGAATTGGCGATCATGCTGAAAATATTGCTGATATGGCTCAGGAAAAGATAAATAGGAAAGTTAAGTACAGTGCTGATGCACTGAATGATTTAAATGAAATTTATGATTCAGTTGTAAAGTCACTTGATATTTCAATTAGAGCATATACTGATAAAAACGTCAATGAAGCAAAGCAAAATTTCAAAATTGAAAATCAAATAGATACTTATAGAAAAGATTACCGCGAGAAGCATATTAAACGACTTTATGATGGTAAATGTACTGCTTTTGAAGGTGCACTGTTTTTAGATTTAATTGGTGATCTTGAAAGAATTGGAGATCATTCAAATAACATTGCACAAAGTGTTGTAGACAATAATCTTTAAATATATCCATATATATTTTTATATTATGTATATTATAATATGGCTATATGGGCAATATATAAATGTGTCTACATAAAAATCTCTCTATATTCTCTAATCCTATAAAAATAGCCAGTTATAAATTGAATGTGAATAATTTATAACTGGCCGTTTATTTTAAGATGTTTTATGAATAAACTATTTTATATGTTTAATCAAATTTATTATTACTTATGACATTTATTATAATACTTATTTAAATTATCTATATAGTTTCTTCAGCAAAATATACACCTTCTATATTATTAAGCTGTAAAAGATAATCATTATGATCACATTTCCTTGCAAGGGTAAGGGTCATTGTCAATCCAACCATCCCCCTGTCCATATCATCACTTTTCTTTACTTCTATATTTGAGATTTTAGTCCCATCGGATTTTACCATATTTATAAAATTTGTAATACCAAATATATCATGAAGTTCAACATAAACTTCCAGTATTTTTGAATGTGTCCTTGAATATAAGTCCAGCTTATGAAGAAAAGTAACAACTGCAAGAAGATAAATACATGTTATGATTGCTCCTTCATAAAATCCTATTCCAATAGCTAGTCCCATACATGCACAGGCCCATAATCCTGCTGCAGTTGTAAGACCTTTGACCTGATTACGGCCCACTACCATTATTGTTCCTGCACCCAGAAAACCAATTCCACTTATTACCTGAGCACCCATTCTGCTTGCATCTGTTGTAACTCCTAAGATATCAGTCATGTACTGGCTTGTTATCATTACCATGGTTGCACCAATGCAGACAACAATGTGGGTACGGAATCCAGCAGGCCTCTTCTTTTTTCCTCGTTCGTGTCCCAATATTCCTGCGCAGATTGTTGCAAGGGTAAGTCTTGCAATTATTGATATTGTATTTATTTCTCTTAAGTAAATCATTAAATCATTATATGTATCTATCATTATATAGCCCTCCTAAGTCTTTTGATATTCTTATTATATAAACAATAAAGGCAATGTGTTACTAAGTCTGACACCATTGCCTTTATCTTCTTTGTATGCTTACTGCTTAAATATAAGTCTTTCTGCTTTTAATATGATTATAAACTCTACACAATTAAATGTATTAAATTAACTGCTTTTAAGATAAGTATAGAATACTCACATCAGCATCTTAATAATTATATTTTACTAATATTAAAGGCAAAACCATGTTTAGTTGAATAATTTTAAGATTTCATCATCACTAAGTCTGTTTACAAAAGCATCTGAACTTAAATCATCACTTAATACCTTATCTATTAATTCCCTTTTTGAATTCTGCAGTTCAAGTATTTTTTCTTCTACTGTTCCACTTGAAATAAGCTTTATGACTTCAACCACGTTCTTCTGACCTATTCTATGAGCCCTGTCTGTAGCTTGATCCTCTACAGCAGGATTCCACCATGGATCAAAGTGAATTACAATATCTGCACTAGTAAGATTTAATCCAGTTCCCCCAGCCTTTAATGAAATTAAGAAGATATTCTTATTGCCATCATTAAATTCATTTACCATCTTCATTCTATCATTGCTCGTCATTGAACCATCAAGGTAGCAGTATTCCATGCTCTTTTCATTAAGTATCTTTCCTATATTTTTTAGCACAGATGTAAACTGTGAAAATACTAGTACTTTATGCTGTCCTTCTATGCTCTCCTCTAAAATGTCTTTAAGAGCCTCAATTTTTCCGCTTCCCCCGTTATAGTTTTCCATTGTTACAGATGGATCAAGACATATCTGACGAAGCTTTGTAACATAAGAAAGTATTTCTATCCTGCTCTTTTTAAATTCATCATTTTCAACCTTTTTCTGTATAAGGTCTTTAGCATACTCTGAGTATGTTTCATAAACTATCTTCTGCTCATCTTCCAGTGGTATGAACATGGTCTTTTCAATTTTGTCTGGAAGCTCCTTGATAACATTTTTCTTAAGTCTTCTAAGTATAAAAGGCTTCACCATCTTATGAATTTCCTCAAGTATTTCCGGACCTTCTTCAAGTCTTCTGAAATATCTTGTAGTAAATCTCTTTTCATCATAAAGATATCCAGGCATTATAAAATCAAAGATTGACCACAACTCCATAAGTGAGTTTTCTACTGGAGTCCCTGTAAGTGCAAATCTGATCCTGCTCTTTATTTTCTTTACACATTTTGCATTTAATGAATTAGGATTCTTTATGTTTTGAGCTTCATCTAATATACAGTAATCAAAAAACATGGTGTAATGTTCTAAATCATTTCTAAGCATATTATATGTAGTTATGATGACATCATAATTTTTATAATTTTCAATATTATTTTTTCTTTCTTCCCGTGTTCCATTGCATATCAACACTTTTAGGGAAGGTGCAAACTTCTTAAATTCACTATACCAGTTATATATGAGAGAAGTAGGTGCAACTATAAGAGACCTTGTATGTTCCCTTGATAAAATAAGTGTAATTGTCTGAAGTGTCTTACCAAGGCCCATTTCATCAGCAAGAATTCCACCAAAACCAAGATAATCA
>JAEWQX010000028.1 GCA_023399035.1 Bacillota bacterium
CATAACTCATAGACCTTCAGCTCTTAATATTTGTCATAGAATAATAAGATTAGAAAAGGGCCATTTAAAAGAAGTAAGTAAGGATAGTATTTTAGAAGTTGCCACTGAATTATTATAAAAAATGAAAAAATAAGCTTAAGGTTATATTTATCCTTAAGCTTATTTCTTGCTAATTTACATTTTTAATATTATGAACCACTTACTGTTGAATCATTTGCTCCATGATCCTTTGGATGCCATCTATTATGCACATGACACCATACCCAATCTGGATGCTGAGAAGGCTTTTTATTTGGATCTGTATAATCTTCATTACCTACTCCAGTCATCTCTGTGGGTACCCAATTACAGTAATCTACATACTCTATAGCATTTGTTAATTCTACTGATAAATCTCTTAATTCTGGCGTACTCCATTCTTTTCTCATTTTTTCACCTCTTATTTCTATTTCAGTAATATTTTACCATATTTTTTATTATTTTACAATTTGTAGGATAATAATTTTTTTATATAAAAATCGCCTTACTTAGACAAACGTATTACAAAAGGAACTATATAAAAATAAATTTCGATACTAGCCAATAAAAAAAGGGAATTCGTATTCGAATTCCCTTTTTTGCATATAATATCGTTATGAAAAACTTCAAAAAGAATGTGATACCTATGCAACAAATAGGTTTTCCAATACAGGTCCCTTTTATACCTAAAGAAGATGATCCTGTAAGACTGCTATTTGAAGTTACGGAGGGATTAGATTATACAAATTTATATGAAACATACTCTACATTAGGTAGAAATCCAGCAGTCGATCCAGTCACTTTATTTAGGATATTAATATATGGAGATATGAACAAGATATACTCCAGTAGAGAATTAGAAAAAGCTTGCAAACGTGATATAAACTTTATTTGGCTTTTGCAGGGGCAAAAGGCTCCGGATCATAATACAATTGCTAGATTTAGAAGTGAACGTTTGGTAAATTGTCTTCGTGATTTATTTAATCAACTTATTATTTATTTAGGAGAAAATAATGAAATTCAATATGAAAACTTATTTGTAGATGGTACAAAAATCGAAGCGAATGCTAATAAATATACTTTTGTATGGAAAAAAGCAACTGATAAGTTTGAAAATAAACTACAAGAAAAAATTAAAGATACTTTAAAACATTTAAAAGATGATTTAGGTATAGAAAATAATATTGATAATGATAAAATAACAGTTGATTTCGCCTCTAAAATATTACACAAGTTAGAGACTATTAAAGTTGAAAATAAAATTGAATTTGTTCATGGAAAAGGTAAAAGAAAAAGCAAATTACAAAAATACTTTGAATCACTTGAAGAATTTATAGAAAAACAAAGTAAATATGATGAATATAATAGCATCTTTGATGGTCGAAATAGCTTCTCGAAAACTGATAAAGACGCAACTTTCATGCATATGAAAGAAGACCATATGAAAAATGGTCAACTTAAACCAGGATATAATATTCAAATTGGTGTTGAAGGAGAATACATAGTTGGTGTTGATATTTCAAGTGAAAGAGCTGATCAGTTAACATTCATACCATTTCTTGATAAACTTGAAAAAGATTTACCTGAAAAATTTAAAAATGTTATAGCTGACGCTGGATACGAAAGTGAAGAAAATTATAAATATTTAAGTGAACATAATCAAAATCCATATATTAAACCACAAAACTACGAAAAGGCAAAAAGTAAAAAATTTAAAAATGATATTAGTAAGAGAGAAAATATGATTTATAATTCTGAAGATGATTATTACATATGTGCTTATGGCAAAAGATTAGTTCCTGTTTCAAGCAAAATTAAAGTATCTAAATCTAACTATAAATCAGTAGTTACAATTTACGAAAGTGAAGACTGCAATGGCTGTCCATATAAAGATAAATGTACTAAAGCTAAAGGTAATAAGAGACTTCATGTATCTAAAGATTTTCTTGAAAAACGTAATGAATCTCTTAAAAATATCTCAACGCCCGAAGGAAAAATTTTAAGAATGAATCGTTCTATTCAGGTCGAAGGTGTCTTTGGCGTTTTAAAACAAGATTACGCATTTAGAAGATTCTTACTTCGTGGTAAGAAGAATGTATTGGTAGAATTTACATTGCTCGCATTTGCTTATAATATTCAAAAACTATTTAATAAAACTATTAAAAATAGAAATGGAATATTGTTACATATTCCTAAAACAGCTTAATGGAATAATATGTAAAACAAATAGAAGGCTTAATACCTTCTATTTGTTGTGTTTAAAATTAAATTTATTATCACTAATTACATAATATAAACTGAATAATTTTTCTAAAAAACAAAAAAGAGGCCGTCTACATAAATGATTTAAAAATCATTTATGAGACATCCTCTTTTTAAAACATATATTATTTTCTATTATTTTGTTGCTTTCTAGCTCTTCTACAATCTGCACATCTAACTGGATCATTTTCAAATCCTTTTTCTTTGTAGAATTCTTGTTCTCCAACTGTGAAAACGAATTCCTTTCCACAATCTTTACATACGATAGTCTTATCTTCCATTTCTAATTTCCTCCTTATTTAAAGACTTAGTCAACTAATACTTTCTCATAAGGAGAAATTTTTAATTAAATTAAATCTTTGAATATTAATGTTTCCTTTTAGGAACAATATTATTATATCATGACTACATTTAAAACACAAGGATTTATTATTATTTTTTATATTTTTTTGTAAATATTATCATCCGCACCATACCTTAATTTTAACCTACTCAAATTTTGCTGTTTAAAAGAATTGTCTTAATTATTAGACTATTTTTTAAATTTTAAATTGTATCTCCTTTTTTACCAATTTTATATTCCTTCATCATTCAAAAATTCGTCGGTATCACTGTTGTCCTGTCTATTTTCTTCCTGTTCTTTCTGTTGTTCCTCTACATTGCCAAGAGAGTTATTGATAAATGAATTAACAATGATATATCTACTTGATCCAACTTTTATAAACTTCATTTCAACGCTGTCACCAACTGCAGTCAATGCTACATCTCTTGCTGTTTCAGTCGAAACCTGAAATATATTGTCATCATCTTTTAATTTAATATCATAAATACTTGTTCCGTCTTTTATTACAACACCAATTCTTTCTACTTCACCAGTAATTGATTCTTCTTTGTTTCCACCTTCAAGGGAAATACTTGTATTAGTAAGCCCTTCAAGATATTTATTTAATGTACCCTGAAGTGTATCTCCTACACCTACAGTATTGTAATTCTTCACATTAACCATTGCATACTGCTTTACAAGTCCATTAGAATCCTTAAGTGTCATAAAGTAAGTTGGTTCATTCTGTATGTTGATCAGATAAGGGAATGTTGCTGTATATCTATACTGCTGAACTTTACCTTCTGCAGATTTCATACTTGCATTTTCTGTAGCTCCTGAAGTCTTATAAAGCTTAGTTTCTCCAGTTCTTGTATTTGTTAAAGTAAATCCTACAAGTGATTCATCACTTCCTACAGATGTTATTCCAGTATAGTAGTAACATGAATCATCATTGTATATGATATTCATTCCATCTGTTGCTGTAAGCTTATCCTTGTCAGTAAAATTGAACACCCCATGAACAAGTTGTCCCCATTTATTGATATATCTGTTTATAAAGCTTTTTGGCTGTATTATATCAATCCATTCTGGTGCATTGTCTATATCATAAGTATGTGATTCACCAGTCTGTGCATCCATAACTAATACACCTATTGCTTTTGCTTCTGAAATTCCAATTGCATTATCATATCTTGTAATAACCCAGTAAGGCTTACCACTATCATCAAGCTCAAAAGTGTAATCAGTATGACCTGCTTTTAAATCCCTTAAATATGATGCAAGTCTTAAATCGCTGAATAAATAAGCTGAATCAAGATATTTAATATTAATAGATGATCCATTTAATTCAGTAACAAGCTCTACATCATTTTGATTAGTAGCACTAACCTTTATATAACCTGTAGTACCTTCCCTGTTTGTAAGCCATTTTAAAAATGATGAATGTTCAAGTGGTGCTACATAATATAACTCACCATTTATACTCTGAAGACATAAATCCCCAACAGTAACCTGACTTCCAAGACTTGCAATTTCACCAAGCTTTTTATCTGCAAGCTTGCCTGCAAGGTCCTTATCTATAGTTGGAAGCTGATTTAAATCAATATATTTTATTTCACTAGAAAAATCCACCTCTTCAACATTTCCAATTAAATTTCTATGTGCTTTGTAATTGACTATCGGACTACATGCAACTGCTGCTATAACATATATACCTGCTGCTGCAAAAGCTGTCATTATATATTTCTTACTCTTGATAAAGAAACCATATCCTAATGCACATATTACAAATACAGCTGTTATTGTCAATGCATTAAGACTTAAATCAAGTACAAGACTTCCATTAAAAAATACAAATATGCCAACAACAACATAAGCTGCTATTAGTATTTTTATAAACTTAAATAAATTTCCTTTCGTCTCCATAAATAATCCTCCATTCATATTTATGGTTTAAATTATAACATAATAAGTTTTTAAATACCATATAGTTTTCATAATTTTCTATTAATTTTTTTTTTAAAACGCTAAGACATCTCTTCTACACCTGCATAATTAAAAGTTAAACTGCTGCTTTCAGTTTATACTACAGAACATTCTATAATTTTCTGCACAATAAAAAGCCTCTGTATTTAAGCTGTCAAAATACAGAGGTCCAAATATTATAAAAGGATATACTTCTAAAATTAAATACAACAATAATATGTGGAAATTGTATTTATGAATGCAGCGAAAGGCAATGGCATAGCAATCACTGCATTCTAGAAATATTCCCTTTGGGGGCTGTTTAATTGTGCTGCATAAATTTATACAACGAAAAAGAGATAATGAGATCTTTACATAAACTTTTCGAGACCTCGTTATCTCTTTCTTAAATTATATATTTATAATATCATATATTAGTGTTTTTTTCAATACTTTCCATATATTTTATTTATTTTTATTCATTGCTATACATCCATTCAAATCTTATTTTTCAATGAACTTACATCTCTACATGCAACAATATCTACACCTGTTCCCAGTACATTTTTAATTATAATATCACCAAGTTTTACTGGTGCACTAACTACTGTCTTATTTATTTCTTTCATGCACTGAAAGTTTAATCCTTTTGGAATCGGCTCCTTTGTTTTAACAGGCACAACTGGTAGGACTCCATCTTCAACTTTTACAGTAGTAGTTATAACCCTTACCGGATTAGTCACTTCATTTAGTCCATACTCAGCCCCTCTCTTACAGCTGTTTCCACTTACTTTATTTTCATCTATATTTACTTTTAAATGACATCCTTTGGGACAGCATATACAAATCAATTCTCTTTCCATTACACTCACACTCCGTATTAATTAACTTAATAATTGCAGATTATATAACTTCTCTTAACTTCATATTTTCTAAGCTTCCTCCAGAGATACTGTGATATCTCCATTTGCCTTTTCAAGGAGAACTCTGCTCAAAATAACCTTTTCCATTTCTGATGGTGCTAAATGAGACCTTTTAAATTTTGCAATAACTTCATCACCGCTTCTTACCACTAGAGCTTTATCACGATAGATGTTATTGACTCTCATGAATATGGTAAGCTTGTCATCAACTGCATTTACATTTAACCTTTGTGGAACAGTATAATTTACATTTGCTCCATTGATTATTTCTACATAATTATCTTTATTTAATTCATCTTTGATATATTTTGCTGCACATGCTCCTGCATGTTTTGATTCCTCAGTAACGAAATCAACAAGGTCATGGACATGGACTACATTTCCACATGCAAATATACCTGGCACAGATGTTTCCATACTTTCTGTAACCTTCAATCCATTAGTTCTTCTATCCGGCTCAATACCTGCATTATAAGAAAGCTCATTTTCTGGAATCAAACCCACAGATAATAATAATGTATCAACATCAAATTCCTTTTCTGTTCCCTTAATTGGCTGTTTATTTTCATCAACTTGTGCAATTATGACCTTTTCCAGTCTTTCCTTTCCTATAATATCCACAACTGTATGAGAAAGATACAAAGGAATATCATAATCATTCAAGCATTGAACAATATTTCTGTTTAACCCATTAGAATACGGACAAAGTTCAACGACTGCTTTTACTTTTGCTCCTTCAAGAGTCATTCTTCTTGCCATTATAAGTCCTATATCCCCTGAACCTAAAATCAGTACTTCTTTTCCAGGCATATATCCTTCAACGTTTATATATCTCTGAGCTGCACCTGCACTGAACACTCCTGATGGTCTGTCACCAGGTATATTGATTGCTCCTCTTGTTCTTTCCCTGCATCCCATTGCAAGAATTATTGCCTTTGTCTTTAGCTCCATGTATCCTTCACTGCTGTTTATTGCATGAACTGTCTTATCTTTTTCTATATCAAGTACCATAGTATCCAGCTTTACTTCAACATTTGTATCTTCAATCATTTTAATAAATCTGTATGCATACTCTGGGCCAGTAAGCTCTTCCTTGAAGGTATGAAGTCCGAATCCATTATGTATGCACTGATTCAAGATTCCACCAAGTTCCTTATCTCTTTCTAAAATCAATATTTTCTTTATTCCATTGTTATATGCTTCATAAGCTGCTGCAAGTCCTGCTGGACCTCCACCTATTACAATTAATTCATAATTCATATATATTACAGCCTTTACAATCAACACTGTCAATTGTTCAAGCTTCCTCCCTTCCACTACGCTCTATTTCATAAATTCTATAATCTTAATCTGGTCTTATGATGTTTTCAAATTATATTTTTACTTATCACCATATAATATAAATCCAGTCCTTTATTACTAATCCTGTTATGTCAAAATTAATACTGAAGCTTATTTGGTATTTCCAATAAGGATATATGATCCATCTTTCTCTAGAACAACATCTTCAAGAGGCACATTGCATTCTCTTGCTATTATTTCCTGAACCCTTGGGCCACAGAATCCTCCCTGACATCTTCCCATTCCTGGCCTGCATCTCCTCTTTACTCCATCTAATGAAAGCACTCCAAAGCTTCTCTTAATAGAATCAACTATTTCTCCTTCTGTTATGCTTTCACATCTGCAGATTATTCTTCCATATCTAGGATCCTTCTTTATAAGTTCTGCCTTTTCTTCTGATGAAAGCTCCATAAAGTGAATTTGTTTTCTATTTCCATTAAATTTTGGATTCTTTTCCAATATGCATCCTGCATTTTCTAATATTTCAACAACACCTAGAGCTATTGCTGGTGCTGATGAAAGACCTGGCGACTTCATTCCAACTACATCAATAAATCCTTTTACCTTATCATTTTCTTCAATTATGAAATCTCCTGTACTTGGAAGTGCTCTAAGCCCTGCAAAATTTCTTATACTTTCTCTGAAATTAATCTTATCAGTAGTCCTCATTGATGTCTTTCTGACTTTACTTAATCCATCACCTGTAGTTCCCATGTCTTCCTTATCTTCAATATCTATTGCATCAGGTCCTACAAGGAGATTTCCATGAACTGTAGGAGTAACGAGAATACCTTTTCCTAACTTAGATGGACATTGGAAAATAGTGTGGCTTACTATGTTTCCCTGACTCTTATCCATAACAAAGTATTCTCCACTTCTTGGAGTTATCTTAAAGCTTTCTTCACATATTAAATTATGAATCTTATCTCCGTAAAGTCCTGCTGCATTAATTACATACTTAGCTTCCACAATATCTCCATCAGATGTTGTAATCTTGAATGTTTCATTCTTTTCTATACTGACAACTTCTTTTTGAAGCTTTATCTCTCCACCATTTGCCACTCCATTTTCAGCAAGTGCAATTGTATATTCAAAAGGTCCTACTATGCCGCCTGTTGGTGCATATAGAGCTCCCTTAATTTCCTTATTTAAATTTGGCTCTTTTTCTAAAACTTCTTCTCTATTTAAAATCTGTAATCCCTTTACTCCAATCTGCTTTCCATTTTCATAAAGTTCCTCTATAGTTTTCATATCGTCATCATCAAATGCAATTATAAGAGATCCATTTCTTTTAAATGGCACACTTAATTCTCTGCACATATCTTCAAACATTTCATTTCCTTTGACATTATACTTAGCCATCAAAGTTCCTGCTTTTGGATCATATCCTGCGTGAACTATTGCTGAATTTGCCTTGCTGGTTCCCATTGATACATCCTTTTCCTTTTCTAAGATGACTACATTCAAACTATATTTTGTCAATTCCCTGAAAATCGAAGTTCCTATAACCCCTGCTCCAATTATTACTACATCATACATTTTGTCTCCTCCTTTTATACATAAAAAAGCCAGACAAAAAATACAGTGCTTATACATCACCCATATTTTTATGCCTGACTCTATATTCTCTCAGCATTTATATTCTATTCATGAATTTATTATACCATATAAAGGTATATTTGTAAATTTTAATCGCTCATTTTCTATACTACATATCCCATATATCTTCCTTAGTAGTTGATACACAGGCTGCTCCAGAGCTTAATGCCTGTATTACCTCTTCCTTGCTTTCAATTAATCCTCCACATATCAATGGCTTATATGGACAGTAGTTTGAAATTGTCTTTATTACCTTTGGCATAATTCCTGGAAGCATTTCAACTGCATCACACTCATTCATTATATGCTTTTTTGCATTATTTAAGGATAATGTATCATATATAAATACTCTTTGCACTGCATATAATCCTATTGTTTTTGCATATTTAACCATTTGAGGTTTTATGCTTATTATCCCATCAAATTTTGTTTCTTCTTGTATATATCTCAGTACAACTTCTTTATTATTTAAACCTTCAACTAAATCTATATGTAGTATGCCCTTCTTATTATGACTGTGAATTACTTCACTTACTGATTTAATATTTAGTAAATCACCCCAAAGTACAAAAATAATATCAACATTTGATTCTAAAGCTTTCCTTAACTGTTCTTCATTTTTGACTGCTGCAATTACTGGATTATCTTCTAAATTAATTTTATTATTCACCTTGAACCCCTCAAGTGTAATTGTTTACTTAAACTATAATTAGTATCTCATAATTAGTATTTAATGTCAAATATATTATTATATTGCTTAAAAATTACTTCTATATATTACCTTTTACAAAATACCTATTTTAGAAAAATTTTACTTGAAATTTACTTATGTATTTAAAGTCCTCTCTGTCAGACAAAATAAATTATGTAATTCAATTTCATCTGACAAAACTTAATGATCCATATTACTTTATTCAATTCCTTTATATACGTAATAGCGACTATCCTTTGAGTGTATCATTCAAAAGTTCAATTTCATTTGTTATAATACTGTCCACACCTGCATTAATTACAGCCTTCATATCGCTTTCGGTATTTATTGTATATGGATTGACCCTTATACCGCCTCTTTTAATTTCATTCATATATTTATTATTTAATATGCTTGGAAAATAGGGATGATAGCACTGAACATCTATATCATTTAAGTATTTAACAACATTTGCAAGAGTAGTTTCAGTAAGTGCACCAAGTACTATCTGCGAATCCATTTTTCTTAATTTAACAAGACTTAAGTGATTAAATGTAGAAATTATTACCCTGTCCTTTAAATTATACTTTTCAATCATTTCAATAACCTTCTCTTCAAGTCCTTCATAATCTATTATGCTGTTTTTAAGCTCTAAGTTGAGAAGTTTTAAATCTGATTTTGATACAAGTTCAAGAAGTTCCTCTAACGTTGGTATTTCTTCACCACTGCATTCTTTGAAATGATTAATTTCTTCCTCAGTATAATTATCATCCATTTTTCCTTTGAGTTCCTTTGCATGTCCAACACTTCTTGTCCTGAAACTTTTTAATTCATTTAAGGTATAATCTTTTACAAAACCTTGACCATTAGTTGTTCTATCTAAAGTTTCATCATGAATTATGACAGGAACTCCATCCTTTGATAGCTGTATATCTGTTTCAATTCCATCAGCTCCATATTCTATTGCTTTCTTAAAAGCCATCATTGTATTTTCATCAAATTTCCCACTATATCCTCTGTGTGCTATATTTAATATATTCATTTTATCAACTCCATTCAGTTTCAGTATAGATTTAATAATTTTTAAATCTATAATCGTCTTCAATAAAAATATGTATTTATCCGTTAATCATAAGATCATCAACATAAGATTAATCTTATCATCAAGTTCAATTCTAAATTTAATATATCAAGATAAAATATAATATTCACTATTATAATAATTCCAAAGCCTGAAATTATTTTTTTTCTTTATGCTGTAGTTTTTCATCCTTAATCTGAATCCAAATTTATCATTTTTAAATATCATAAATATGCAGTTCCCTTCTTTAATGTATTATAGCTTTATATTTTTCCAAATATTACTTAAGTAAAACTATCTTAACTATATATTTCTTTTGTTAAAAATGATTTGAATTCAGGTTAATTAAATGTTAATAAAAACTATTCCTCTATTTATTTCTTATATCCTATAAAACGTCCCTTCATAGCTGCAGTTTTATTAAATAACTGTTTTCTATTAAAGGAGCAGATATATTTTAAAAATCATATCCAGCCAAAATGCTTACAGGCATATTCTATTCCATCATCATCAGATCTTTTAGTAATAAATGATGCAATCTCCTTTATCTCAGAACATGAATTTTCCATAGCAATAGACTTCTCAGCATACGTAAACATACCAATATCATTTATTCCATCACCAAATACTACAATATCATCAATATGAACATTATATTTTTTTCTTATATAATCTATTCCTTTTTCCTTAAAATCAAATTCAATAGACTTCCATATTCTTTCGTTGTAAATTGTATATTTATTTAGAGCATGTACTTTATCAATATGTCTGCAGTTAAAAAAGATTAATTTCTGTGTTGGCTGTTTTAAAAATTCATCCTCACTTAATACCTTGATATCAGTATAGTTTGCACCTTCACATCCTTCAACAGATCCTACTCTGAATCTTTTACTTTTAGAATACAGCTTCATAAAAAAAACATATGGTTTAAGCCTGACGCCTCTATAACATGTATAACACCGCCCATAACCAACACTTACCATTATCACATTATTTTTTCTGCAGTCATTCAGGATTCTTTCAAGTTCTTCTAACGTATAATACTCTTCTTTTTCCACCTTATTATTAATTATTACTGTAGCTCCTCCTGAACACACTGCATTTTTTATATTGAGCTCAGACATTATGCTTCCAACTTCATTTCTTCGTCTTCCTGTTGCAAGAAAAACTTTATGCCCGTTTTCCTGCAGCTTTCTTATTGTGTTTTTTGTTGAATCAGAGATTTTTTGTCCATATGGTTTTAATGTCCCATCTATATCAAAGAAAAAATATTTCATAAATCCACCTTATTAATCTTATTATATCTTAAATTATAGCACTGCTCTGATTTGAATTGCATCCATACTTTAATTTTAATTCATTCACTTTATACACCCCACTATTGAATTACTAATTTACAATTAATAATTAACAGTTAATGATTCTATATATGGTTTTATATAAAATCACATTACCATAACCATTGTTAATAGAATTTAAATGTAAATTTAAAAAGAGTCAACTAGTCCAGGCTCTTCTGCCCAGACAGTCGGCTCTTTCTTTGCTATACTTCATGTGGTTATCTCCACTTCCGTCAGTGGTATAACTCTAATTTCAAAATATTATTTTTACAATTAATTGTCAACAACTTGCTTGCAGACATAAAAATTCCCTCGTAATTATTAAGCTTCTACTTTTCTTTAAAGTCTTCTATTCTAATAATATTATCAATATTATTAACACCATTTAGCTTCTTGATTTCTTCAACAGCCGCGTTAAATTCACCTTCCACAGTCTTATGAGTAACGAGAACTATAGTAACTAGTCCATCTTCTTCGTCACCCTTTTGAATTACTGAACGAAGACTAACATTGTTTCTTCCAAGAATTGTTGTGATTTCACTCAAAACACCTGGCTTATCAAGTACAGTAGCTCTTATATAGTACTTACTTTCAACTTCATTCATAGCTTTAATTTCTCTCTTCCACAAGTTGTTCTTAACTACTGGATTTTCATTTTCAGTGTTAACATCACTTCTTACAATAGATATAATATCACTTACAACAGCACTTCCTGTTGGAAGATCTCCTGCTCCTCTTCCATAAAACATCAAGTCACCAACTGCGTTACCTTTAATGAATACAGCATTATATGAGTCATAAACATTAGCAAGAGGATGTTTCTTTGGAATCATTGTTGGATGAACTCTAAGCTCAACTTTACCATCAACTTCCTTAGCTATTGCAAGAAGCTTTATTCCCATTTTAAATTCATTTGCATACTTCATATCTATATCAGTTATTTTTGTTATACCTTCTCTATAAACATTTGCCACATCAATCTTTGTTCCAAATGCTAATGATGCAAGGATAGCAAGCTTGTACTGTGCATCATAACTTTCTATATCAGAAGTAGGATCAGCTTCAGCATATCCTTTTTCTTGAGCTTCCTTTAATACTTCATCAAAAGCAGCTCCTTCAAGTTCCATTTTACTCAAAATATAATTTGTAGTACCATTTACAATACCATATAAAGTTTCAATTTTATTTGCTGTAAG
>JAEWQX010000134.1 GCA_023399035.1 Bacillota bacterium
AGGCGATTCAAAGAAGATACTATTTCACAAGGAATAGAGAGTATTATGAAGCAAGAATTTTTTTAGAATGTAATAAACGTGCCTTGACAGCTTAATGCTGTCAAGAACACATTTTGGTGTTGAGCCAAATATAAATATCTATTTCTTTGGTTTTGGAATTTTTATTGTTAATTCTAAAAATTCCTCTTCATCTTTATATCCATATTCTGCAGGTATATCAAACTTTTCAAATACTTGTTTTATGGTATTAACATATAATTTAGCTGGAAGTACATTCTTTGTATTTTTTCTCTTTTTCTTTAATTCCTCGCTAGAAATCTTAAGTAATTCTTTATTGATTAATTCTTCGGTCTTCTTAACATTAAGCCCTTCTTGGATTACTTTATTCACTATTTTTAATTGTAGTTCTTCATTTGGAAGTGTAAGTAGCGATCTAGCATGTCTTTCTGTTAATTTATTTTTTAAACAAATTTCTCTAACTTCCGCACTTAATTTTAATAATCTTAACTTATTAGCAATTGTAGATTGTTTTTTTCCCATTCTTTTTGCTAATTCATCCTGAGTAAAACTATGATTATGTATTAAATTATAATATGCTTCTGCTTCTTCTATATAATTTAAATCTTCTCTTTGTAAATTTTCTAATAATGCAATTTCAGCTGATTCTGTATCAGTTATATCTACTATATTGCAAGGAACTTCACCTAAATTAGCTAACTTAGCTGCTCTAAGTCTTCTTTCTCCTGCAACTAACTCGTAAACGTCCCCTCTTCTTCTAACTGTAAGCGGCTGAATTATTCCATACTGCTTAATTGATGCTGATAATTCTTCAATAGCCTCTTCATTAAAATACTTACGTGGTTGATATATATTGGGAATCACCTTGTCTATCTCTATCTGTATTATTTCATTATTCATGTTCTAACCCATCCCTCATTAAATTACTAAAAATTAATTATTTACTAAAATACTAATTCTACTTATAACTACAACTTTCCTTTTTATATTTTAAAAAAATACATATTTTTCTATGTTATTTTATAGGCTTCTTTGTTATTGTTCCTGCTTTTCTTGGGTAAATCTTATCACATGCTTTAACTTTTTCAACGACAACAAGGTTATGTCTTAGTTCTGTTTCTTCAATATTTACCTCACATATATCAACAAGCTTTCCGCCAAGAGTTCCAATAGCATTTCTGCTCTCTTCAATTTCCTGATCAACTGCTGGTCCTTTTAATGCTATAAAGTTTCCTCCAACTTTTACATAAGGTAAACAGAATTCTGATAATACACTCATATTAGCTACAGCTCTAGATGTAGCAATATCGAATTTCTCTCTTAATTCTTTATTTCTAGCTCCATCTTCTGCTCTAGAATGAATTGTAGTTACATTTTTTAATCCTAATTCATTAACTACAGTATTTAAAAAATTAATTCTTTTATTTAATGAATCTAATAATGTTACTTTTAACTCAGGTCTCATGATAGCAATAGGAAGACCTGGAAATCCTGCACCTGTTCCTACATCTATCATTGTTTCTGCTTTCTTAAATTCGTCTCTCTTAAATGCTTTAATACAATCTATAAAATGTTTTTTTACAACTTCCTCATCTTCAGTAATAGCAGTTAAATTTATCTTCTCATTCCACTCCTGAAGAAGTCTCATATATTTCATAAATCCTTCATACTGCTCTTGTGATAGCTGTAGTCCAACATCCTCTGCTGCTTTAGCCATTAAATCAAAAAATTTCATAAACTAACCTCCATTGGTCATTAAGACTGCTTTCCATATTGATGTTCTAGGTATATAAGTAGTACTGATATATCAGCTGGTGAAACGCCAGATATACGTGATGCCTGGCCAATACTTATTGGTTTTATATTAGTCAATTTTTGTACCGCTTCTGTTCTTAATCCACTTACAGCACCATAGTCTATATCTTTAGGTAAAAGCTTCTTTTCAAACTTTCTGAATTGTGATACCTGCTCCATCTGACTTTGTATGTATCCTTCATACTTAGTAAGTACATTTATCTGTTCACCAATATCATCTGATAAATCTGGTCTGTCCGGATCTAATTGTTCTAATTGGAAGTAATCTAATTCAGGTCTCTGCATTAATTCATAGAAGCTGATTGCCTTTCTTAATGGAGTTGAATTTATTGATACTAAGAATTCATTTACTTCTTTTTTATTTGTAACCTTTAAATTCTTTAATCTATCTAATTCATCTTCTATATTTTTCTTTCTAGTTAAGAATCTATTATATCTTTCTTCTGTAACTAATCCAACTCTATGACCCATTTCTGTTAGTCTTAAGTCAGCATTATCTTGTCTTAATAATAATCTGTATTCTGATCTTGAAGTCATCATTCTATATGGTTCATTAGTTCCCTTTGTAACTAAATCATCTATAAGAACTCCTATATACGCATCAGAACGAGTTAATATTAAAGGCTCTTCGTTTTTAATCTTAAGAGCTGCATTGATACCTGCAACTAATCCTTGTGCACCAGCTTCTTCATATCCTGAGCTTCCATTAAGCTGTCCTGCTCCATATAAGCCTTCAATACTTTTAAATTCTAATGTTGGTTTAAGCTGAGTTGGATCTATTGAATCATATTCTATTGCATATGCAGTTCTCATCATTTCAACATTTTCTAATCCTGGAAGAGTTCTAAGCATTTTAATTTGTACTTCTTCAGGAAGTGATGAAGAAAATCCTCCTACATACATTTCTAATGTATCTGTTCCTTCTGGTTCAATGAATATCTGATGCTGAGTCTTATCTGGGAATCTCATTACTTTATCTTCAATTGATGGGCAGTATCTAGGTCCTACCCCCTTAATACTTCCATTATAAATTGGAGATCTATCTATATTTTCTCTTATAATATTATGAGTTTCTTCGTTTGTATAAGTTAAGTAGCATGCTATCTGTTCTTTTTGTAAATCACCGCTCATAAATGAGAATGGTACGATTTTTTCATCACCATTCTGTTCTATCATTTTAGAAAAATCTACAGACTTTTTATTTATTCTTGCCGGAGTACCTGTCTTGAATCTTCTTAATGAAATTCCTAAATCTAATAAGGATTGAGATAAATCATTAGCAGGGAATAATCCATTAGGACCACCGCTGTAAGAAACTTCTCCTATAATTATTTTTCCTTTTAAATATGTACCTGTAGCTAACACTACTGCCTTACATCTAAAAATAGCACCATTCTTAGTAACTACGCCTTTTACTTTGTTATCTTCAACAATAAGTTCCGTAACTTCTATTTGTCTTATTTTTAAATTATCCTGTTCTTCAAGTACTCTCTTCATTCTGTATTGATAATCTTTTTTATCTGCCTGAGCTCTTAACGAATGCACTGCAGGTCCCTTTGATGTATTAAGCATTCTAGACTGAATAAATGTATTATCTATATTTATTCCCATCTCTCCGCCTAATGCATCTATTTCTCTCACTAAATGTCCTTTAGCTGTACCTCCTATATTAGGATTACAAGGCATTAATGCTATTGAATCCAGGTTTATTGTACAAACTAAAGTGTTTAATCCCATTCTAGCTGAAGCTAATGCCGCTTCACAACCTGCATGCCCGGCTCCAACTACAATGACATCAAATTGTCCAGCTTCATAATTTACTGCCATCTTTTTTACCTACTTTCCACAACAAAATTCACTAAAGATTTTATTTAATAAATCTTCTTCTAATTCATCACCAGTTATCTCTCCTAAAGATTTCATGGCTGATGTTATATAAATTGATATTAAATCTAAATATTCGTTTAAATTAATCTTTTCTAATGCTAAATTACAGTTTTCTAAAGATCTGTATAAAGCCTGTTTATGTCTTGTATTTGAAATTATTAAACTTTCAGAATCAATTTCCCCATTAAAGAAAAGATTCTTTATTTCTTCTTTTAAGTTTTCAATTCCGAAACCTGTTTTTGCAGATATTTCTATAGTTCTATCCAAACTAGTAATAATGTCTTCTGATAACTTACGTTCTAAATCAACTTTATTTAACAGTGCTATATACTTTTTATTCTTAACAGCATCTATTATTACTTTATCTTCTTCGTCTAATTCTCTAGAAGTATCTAACATTAAGATAACTAAATCTGCTTCTTCAATTTTCTCTTTTGATCTTTCAACACCTATCTTTTCTACAGTATCTTCTGTATCTCTTATACCAGCTGTATCAGTAATTCTTATAGGTATTCCATCTAAATTTATGTATTCCTCAATTATATCTCTTGTAGTACCTGGTATGTCTGTTACTATTGCTCTCTTTTCTCTAAGAAGTGAATTAAGTAATGATGATTTTCCTACATTAGGCTTTCCTACAATAACAATATTAAGACCGTCTCTTATTATTTTACCTTCATCTGCATTCTTCAATAATGAATTTATTCTTGATAGAGTTTTGCTTATTCCATCTTTAATCTGAGCTATTAGGTTATCATCAACAACATCTTCATCATCTTCTGTAAAATCTACTGCATATTCAATTAATGCTAATACATTTAAAAGATATTTTCTAAGTTCACCAATTTCTCTTGAAAGTGCTCCTCTGCTCTGCATCATAGCAGATTTCATAGATAATTCAGTTTTAGCCTTTATTATATCCATTGTTGCTTCTGCCTGACTTAAATCTATTCTTCCGTTTAAAAATGCTCTTTTAGTAAATTCACCTGGTTCAGCTATTCTTGCACCAGCCTTAACTATTTGATTTAAAACCCTGTTTGTAGCAACAACACCTCCATGACAGTTAACTTCTATCACATTTTCTCCTGTGTAGCTTCTAGGCCCCTTCATATAACTTAAAATAACATCATCTATTATTTCTTCTGTATCTAAATCCACTATTGTTCCATATCTCATAGTGTATGTTTTCATTTCTTTTATATCTTTTTTGTTCTTTCCAACAAAAATTTTATCTGCAATTTCAAGAGCCTTTTCTCCTGAAATTCTTATTATAGCAATACCGCCTTCTCCGATTGGAGTTGCTATGGCACAAATAGTATCAAATTCTCTCATCTAGTCTCCTCCTTAAAAAGAAGCTTTTTATTATTAGTATATCCATTTTGAACTAATATCAATTTTACATAACAAAATTTAATTAGTCAAAAATTATAATATGATAATTACTCCAAAATTTTTAAATTATAAAATATGCTAAATAAAAATTAAATTTCATAAAACATTCTATTAATTAAGAATTATATTAATAAGACACCTTGTTAGAAATCTATATAAATTTAAAGAGAAAGCCTAAATAGGCTTTCTCTTTAAATATCTTTCTTTAATTCTATTACTACTCTTCTAAATGGCTCTTCACCTTCACTGAATGTATCCACATCAGTGTCTTCCTGAAGAGCAGAATGAATAATTCTTCTCTCATAAGGGTTCATAGGTTCAAGCTTAAATGCTTTTCCTGTCTTTTTTACTCTTGCTGCAGTTTTTATTGCAACACCCTTTAAAGTTTCTTCTCTTTTGCTTCTATAATTTTCAGTATCTAATATGACCTTTTTATGAGGAAGTTCATGATGTTTATTCACTACCAATGAAACTAAATATTGTATAGAATCAAGAGTTTCTCCTCTATATCCAATTATAAGTCCCATCTTCTTACCACTTAAATTAATTTTTAAAGTGTCACCTTCTTCGATAATATCTATTTCAGCATCTAATTTCATACTTTTAAGTATATTATCAATAAATTTCTTTGCCTCATCTATATAGTCATATTTACTAGTAACTCTAATCTTAGCGCGTTTAACTCCTATCACATTGAATAATCCCTTTGAACCATGCTCCAATACTTCAACATTTGCGTTTTCTTTAGTTAAACATAATTCATTTAAAGCTTTTTCCAATGCTTCTTCAACAGTTTTTCCTTCTACTTCTATTGATTTCATGTGTTAACTCACCACCTCTAAATTTAAAAGCAAAATTAAAAATTTATATTATTTTTTCTTTTTCTTCTTTTTCTTACTTGCTAAATTCTTAGGTTCTTCAACTTCCATAGCAAACTTCTTAGTTTCTACTTTGTTTTCTTTAGCTTCTTCTCTAGCTCTTTCCTTTATTGCAGGTCTATAGTTTAAGAAGTATGTTTGAACAGCTTGAATTAAATTACCCATAATCCAATATAAAACAAGTATTGCCTTAAAGTTTAATGACATGAATCCCATCATACCAGCCATCATTAAGTTCATACTTCCCATATTCATTCCACCAGGCTGCTGTGGTGTAGCCTTTGTCATTAAATAAGAAGGTAAATATGTAGATAAAGCTGCTATTATAGCTAGTATATAGTATGGATCCGGTGCAAATAAATCCTTAATCCATAAGAATGATGCAACCTGACCATCAGGTAAGTTAATTCCCATGAATACCCAATATAAAGCCATTAATATTGGTAATGGTAATAAGCTTGGGAGGCATCCCCCTGCCATACTTACGTTATTATCTTTGTATAATTTCATTACCTCTGCATTCATTTTCTGAGGATCATTTTTATATTTTTCCTGAATCTTTTTCATTTCAGGTTGTATTTTCTGCATTCCTCTAGTGGATTTTGCAGCTTTGATGTTAAATGGTAATATTAATAGTCTTACTACCACTGTGAAAGTAAGTATTGCTAAAACATATGACAGACCAACATCAGTTACGCCTAAGCCAACGATTACAGTATGAAAGTAATCAAATATGTTTCGCATAAAATCTACTATCGCTTGAAACATAAAAAAAATATACCTCCTATTCATTTATTTTACTGGATCATATCCACCTTTAGAAAAAGGATTACATCTTAAAATCCTGTAAATAGCCATAATACTGCCCCTAAATGCACCATGTTTATCAATTGCATCCAAAGCATATTGAGAGCATGTAGGTCTATATCTACAGCAAGAAGGTCTCCCCGGTGAAATATATTTTCTATAAAAATTAATTAGACTTATTAGTAGTTTCTTCATTAATATATAAGCCTGCCTTTTTAATTAAATTCATCATAGATTTCTCTACATCAAAATAATTTTTATTTACGATAGGATTTCTAGCTATAAAAATAAAATCGTATCCTTTTATTATATATTTATAATTTAATCTAAAACTTTCGCTTATTAATCTTTTTGATCTACTTCTAACAACACTGTTTCCAACTTTTTTGCTTACAGAAACACCTAATCTATTATAAGGATTATTTTCTGCATCCTTGTTCCTTTTATTTTTAAACATATACATGACTAGAATTTCATTGGCAACAGATTTGCCTCTTCTGTATACAATCTTAAATTCAAAATTCTTTTTCAATCTATAAATCATAGATATTAAAACCCCTTTTTTCCGCCATTTGCAGAAAAAAGGCCACTAAGTGCGGCCCTTATGCTGTTAATTTTTTTCTTCCTTTTTGTCTTCTGCTCTTAAGAATGTTTCTTCCTGATGCAGTACTCATTCTTTTTCTGAAGCCATGTTCTTTTTTTCTTTGTCTCTTTTTAGGTTGATATGTCATGAACATTACACATGCACCCCCTTAAATATATTATTTATAGCAAAAACTATACTTCATGATTTTAAATTTTACTTTTCTATTATATATACAACATAAATTTCTGTCAAGGTCTGTAAAGTGTCCATTATTTGTTGATAAAATTATCAACATGCAACTTTTTTGTGGATAACTTATTGAATATCCTTATTTACTTATGATATCATATGTGTATATTGTGAATAACTTATTTGAAACATGCTTTATCCACAATTGTGGATAAAGTTGTGTATAACTTGTTTATTCTTTTATATTGAATTATAGCTAAAAGGTGATAAATACTAGGTTTATCACTGTTTATAATTTAATTTTTCATGTTGTTATTAATTTTTTTCAACATAACTCTATACACATAATTATTAACATGTTGATATATTTATATACATATTAGGGTATAATTTAAAACTGTTGATATATTTGTTGATAAGATGTACATAATATTAATAAAAATTTTTTATTAGATATATGGAGGAATACAGATAAATGGATGCCGATCTTAAAAAAATATGGGCAAAAACTTTGGAAACTATAAAAAGTGAATTAAGCGAGGTTAGCTTTAATACATGGATAAAAAGTTGTGAGCCAATTTCTATATCTTCTGACACTATAACGATAAGCGTTCCTAATTCCTTTACTCAAGATATATTAGATAAAAGGTATAAAGATTTAGTTGCAAACTCAATAGAAGTAGTATGCTCAAAATTATATAAAATCGAATTCGTAATAGCATCTGAAGCTTTTGAAAAGGAAGAAATAAAAGATAGTTCTTCTAATACATCATCAAAATCTATCGTGGTAAACGATGAAATGTCATCAACATTAAATCCAAAATATACTTTTAATTCATTTGTAATAGGTAACAGTAATAGATTTGCTCATGCTGCTTCATTAGCAGTAGCAGAATCTCCTGCAAAAGCCTACAATCCTTTATTCATATATGGAGGTGTTGGTCTTGGAAAAACCCATTTAATGCATGCCATAGGACACTATATTTTAGACAATAATCCAAGTGCTAAAGTAGTTTACGTGTCTTCTGAAAAATTCACAAATGAATTAATTAATGCTATTAAAGATGACAAAAATGAGGATTTCAGAAATAAATACAGAAATGTTGATGTACTTTTAATAGATGATATTCAATTTATTGCAGGCAAGGAGCGTACTCAGGAAGAATTCTTCCATACCTTCAATGCTCTTCATGATGCCAACAAACAAATTATACTTTCATCTGATAGACCACCAAAAGAAATTCCAACATTAGAAGATAGATTAAGATCTAGATTTGAATGGGGACTAATAGCTGATATTCAGGTTCCCGATTTTGAAACAAGAATGGCCATTCTTAAGAAAAAGGCTGATGTTGAAAATTTAAATGTGGCAAATGAAGTAATGGGGTACATAGCTACAAAGATAAAGTCAAACATAAGAGAACTAGAAGGTGCTCTTATCAGAATAATTGCATATTCTTCATTAACTAATAGGGAAGTTACTGTTGATTTAGCTAGTGAAGCATTAAAAGACATTATATCTAAGAAGCAAGGAAAACACATAACTATTGATATTATTCAGGACGTAGTATCAAGTTATTTTAATCTGCGTGTAGAAGATCTAAAATCTCAAAGAAGGACTAGAAATGTTGCTTATCCAAGACAAATAGCAATGTATTTAAGCAGAAAACTTACTGATATGTCTCTTCCTAAAATAGGAGAAGAATTTGGCGGAAGAGATCACACAACAGTAATACATGCCTATGAAAAAATCTCAGAAAACTTAAAGACTGATGATTCGCTGCAACATACAATCAATGATATAACTAAAAAATTAACTCAGAATTAATCCACAAGTTGTATATAATAACTTTCTAATAACTTGTGGATAATAATTTTTCAACAATAGTCCTGTGGAATTTGTGGATAAAATGATGCATTTGTCACCACCTTATCCACAATCTTTTCACATGCAATTATGTTGATATATCTATTGTTGAGATGGTTATCAACATAATTAACAATACCTACTACTATTATTACTATAAATTTATATATATCTATCTCTATTCTTACGCAAAAATACCTGTGTATAAATAAGGAGGAACTAAAATGATTTTTACATGTGAAAAACAAGAAATACTAGAAGGCATATCAATAGTTCAAAAAGCTATTACTGGTAAATCAACAATGCCTATCTTAGAAGGTATATACATAAAAACTAATGAAATGGAATCATCATTAACACTGATAGGATCAGATATGGATGTAAGCATCCAAACTACTGTTAATGCTAATATAATAGAGCAGGGAAGCATTGTTATTGATGCTAAAATATTTGGTGAAATAATCAGAAAGCTTCCAAACTCAACCATAAAAATAGAAACTATTGAAAATCAAGTAATAAGAATTACTTGTGAAAAGTCAGTATTTGACGTAGTTTATATGAATACAAATGAATTCCCAGAACTTCCTGAAATAAATGAGGACTTAAAGATTTCAGTTAACCAGAACATACTAAAAAATATGATTAAAGGCACATCTTTTGCTATAGCTCAAGATGAGACTAGACCAATACTTCAGGGGATTTTATTTGAAGTTAAAAATAAAAATTTAAACTTAGTAGCGTTAGATGGATATAGATTAGCTATAAAAAGTGAATTTTTAGATAGTGATATTGAAATAGAAGTTGTAATTCCGGGTAAAACTTTAAATGAAGTTTCAAAAATCCTTGAAGATGTGGATGATATTGTGGATATTACATTCACAAATAATCATATTTTATTTAATTTAGAGAAAACTAAAATAATATCAAGATTATTAGAAGGTAAGTTTATAAATTATAACTCTCTTTTACCTCAAGAACATAAATTATCTTTATCTGTCAATAGACAAGAACTTCAAAATTCCATCGAAAGAGCTTCTTTAATGGCGAAAGATGGTAACACAAATTTAATAAAACTTGATATACAACAAGACAACTTAATCATCTCATCCAATTCTCAATTGGGAAAAGTTAGGGAAGAAATATCTATGAAATTGCAAGGTGATGAAATTCAAATTGCATTTAATTCAAGATATTTATTAGATGTGTTAAAAAATATGGAAGAGGATGAAGTTGTAATGAAGATGACTTCAAGCATAAGTCCGTGCGTTATAGAGGAAAAAAATAATGAAAATGCGAAGTATTTAGTACTTCCAGTTAGATTGATGAGATAAGGAGGATAAATATTTTTATTAATATTTATGCATAAAAATGAATAAAATAAAGATTGAAACAGAAATTATAAAGTTAGATGCTTTTATGAAGTATGCAGCTATTGTATGCAGTGGTTCAGAAGCAAAATTTTATATACAAGATGAAATGGTAAAAGTAAATAATGAAATTTGCACTCAACGTGGAAAAAAATTAAAAGTTGGAGATATTGTAACTTTTGAAGGTGAAGATTACGAAATAATTTAAGATGTTTAAAATTATTTAGATTGTTGGATTATAAATATATATTACATGTTTATTTATTTGTTAAATAAATACAAGATATCATGTTTAATTCAGCAATCTAAAAATTAAAATAAACTCTTATTTTATTATTATGATATAATTATTATAGGTGTATTTTTTATGTATATTAAAAATATAATGTTAGCTAACTATAGAAACTATGAGAATTTATCACTTGAATTAAGTAAAAACGTAAATGTTTTTATTGGAGACAATGCTCAGGGAAAGACTAATGTACTTGAAGCAATTTACTACTGTGCATTTGCTAAATCTCATAGAACATCTAAAGATAGAGAATTAATAAATTGGAAAAATGATAAAGCATATATAAGCTTGCTCGTAGGAAAAGATAGACTTGATAAGAGAATTGATATAAATATTTTGAGAGACGGGAAAAAAGCTATTAAGGTTAATTCCATAAAAGTTGCTAAAATAGGTGAATTATTTGGAACCTTTAATGTGGTGATGTTTTCACCAGAAGATTTAAAGGTTATTAAAGAAGCTCCAAATCTAAGAAGAAAACTGCTAGATATGGAATTATCTCAGATAAACAAAAAATATTACTTTAACCTGGTTCAGTATAATAAAATTCTAAATGAACGAAATATTTTACTGAAAAGCAAAAATTTTAGTGAAGATGTTTTGGAGGTATATGATCTTCAGCTGGTTGACTATGCTGATTATATTATTTCAAAACGGTTAGAATATATAGATAAAATAAACTATTATGGACAAAAAATACACGAGGAAATAACAGCTGGTAAAGAAAATATTAAATTTAAGTATAGCTGTAATGTCGATTTAAATGATTATAAAAAGAATTATTTGAAAAAATTACAAGATAATATTAAGCGTGATCACGAAAAGGGACTCACATCAGTAGGTCCTCATAGAGATGATTTTAATGTATTTTTAAATGACATAGATGCTAAAACATTTGGATCTCAAGGTCAGCAGAGAACAGCTATTTTAACAATGAAGTTTTCATCGCTTAAAATAATAAAAGAAATTACAGGAGAATATCCTGTTTTATTACTAGATGATGTTCTTTCAGAACTTGATGTTAATAGAAAAAGATACATATTGAGCACAATTCATGGTATACAGACTGTAATAACATGTACTGGTATTGAAGTTTTAAGTGAATACTTAGATGATAATGCTAAGATATTCAATGTATCGAGTGGAAGAATTTTAAATTAAAGGAGGAATATTTCGTGTTTTTACATTTAGGTGAAAATGTTGTAGTTCCTATTAAGGATATTATTGGAATATTCGATTTGCAGAATACGATGTATAGTTCTGATACAATACAGTTCTTAAGATTAGCAGAAGAAGACGGATTTGTAGAAAGAATTACTGATGAAAGACCGAAGTCTTTTATCATTGCAGAAGTTGATAATATGAGTAAAATATATCTTTCACCAATATCATCAACTACATTGACCAAGAGAACTGACATGGATTATAATTATTAATTTAAAAGATTTATCAGTTAATTTTATAAGTTTAGGAGGAGTCTGATTTGGAACAAAATAATAAAAAATATGATGAAAATCAGATACAGGTACTTGAAGGATTAGAGGCAGTAAGAAAAAGACCTGGAATGTATATTGGAAGTACAAGTTCAAGAGGTCTACATCATCTAGTTTATGAAATAGTAGATAACAGTATTGATGAAGCATTAGCTGGTTATTGTAAGAAAATAGAGGTTAATATTAACGAGGATAACTCTATTACAGTTACAGATGATGGTAGAGGTATGCCAGTCGGAATACATCCTAAAATGGGTAAATCTACTGTTGAAGTTATAATGACTATACTACATGCCGGAGGAAAATTTGGTGGCGGAGGATATAAAGTTTCAGGTGGATTACACGGAGTTGGTGCATCTGTAGTTAATGCTCTGTCAGAAGAGTGTACAGTTACAGTCAAAAGAGAAGGTGCTGTATGGCAGCAGAAATACAGCAAGGGTAAAGTGCTTACTCCTGTTGAAAAAATAGGTGAAAGCAGTGAAGGTGACACAGGAACAAGAGTTTACTTTAAACCAGATGCTGAAATATTTGATGAAACAGTATTTGATTTTGAAGTGCTATCACAAAGATTAAGAGAATTAGCATTTTTAAATAAAGGAATATACATAAAGTTAGTAGATTTAAGAGAAGAAAATGAAAAAGAAGAAGTTTTTCATTATGAAGGTGGTATAAAATCATTTGTTTCATACTTAAACAGAAATAAGGTTCCCCTACATGAAGAACCAATATACATTGAAGGTATTAAAGATAATGTGTCTGTTGAAGTTGCACTTCAATACAATGACGGATATACAGAAAATATTTTCTCATTTGCTAACAACATTGATACTGTTGAAGGTGGTACTCATTTAGTTGGATTTAAAACAGCATTGACAAGAGCTTTTAATGATTATGCTAAAAGGTTTGGACATATTAAGGATAACGATAAGAACTTTACAGGTGATGATATCAGAGAAGGCCTTACTGCTGTAGTCTCAGTTAAGATTGAAGAACCTCAATTTGAAGGTCAGACAAAAACTAAATTGGGAAATAGTGAAGTAAGAGGTATTGTAGATTCTATAGTTGGTGAAAGCATATCAACTTTCTTAGAAGAAAATCCAGCAGTAGGTAAGATGATAGTTGATAAAGCATTAATGGCAGCAAGGGCTAGAGATGCAGCAAGAAAAGCTAGAGAATTAACAAGAAAATCTGTATTAGAAAGATCAACATTACCAGGAAAATTAGCTGACTGTTCATCTAAGGATCCAAAGGAATGTGAAATATATATAGTCGAAGGAGATTCTGCCGGTGGTTCAGCTAAACAGGGCAGAAACAGAAAGTTCCAAGCTATTTTACCTTTAAGAGGTAAGATTTTAAATGTTGAAAAGCAGAGATTAGATAGAATATTAAATGCGGATACTATAAGATCAATGGTTACTGCATTTGGTGCTGGTATAGGAAATGATTTTGACATTGAAAAGATAAGATATGACAGAATAATAATAATGACCGATGCCGATGTTGATGGTGCTCATATTAGAACATTATTATTAACATTCTTCTATAGATACATGAGACCATTAATAGATGAAGGTCATGTATATATAGCACAGCCACCATTATATAAAATAAGTAAGGGTAAAAAAGAACACTATGCTTATAGTGATGCAGAATTAGAGCAGGTATTAATTGATTTTGGTGGAAAAGATAACTCTACTGATATACAGAGATACAAAGGTCTTGGTGAAATGAATGCGGCTCAGTTATGGGATACAACAATGGACCCTGAACAGAGAATACTATTAAAAGTTAATGTTGAAGATGCTATGCAGGCAGATGAAATCTTCACAATATTAATGGGAGAAAAAGTTGAACCAAGAAAAGAATTTATACAACAAAATGCTAAAAATGTTGTTAACTTAGACATTTAGTACTGATATGAGGTGAAGTACATGGATATATTTAATGAGGGAAAAGTCATACCTAGAGATATTAATGAGGAAATGAAAAAATGCTATATCGACTATGCCATGAGTGTTATAGTTGGGCGTGCTCTGCCAGATGTAAGGGATGGCTTAAAACCAGTACACAGAAGAATTCTTTATTCACTACAGGGGTTAGGATTAACTCCTGAAAAAGGATACAGAAAATGTGCAAGAATAGTCGGTGAAGTTTTAGGTAAGTATCATCCACATGGTGATAGTTCTGTTTATGATGCATTAGTCCGTATGGCACAGGATTTCTCAATGAGATACATGCTTGTTGATGGTCACGGAAACTTCGGTTCTGTTGATGGTGACAGTGCAGCGGCAATGAGATATACAGAAGCAAAGATGAATAAGATAGCTGTTGAAATGTTAAGAGATATTAACAAGAACACAGTTGATTTTATGCCTAACTTTGATGGTGAAGAACAAGAACCAGTAGTATTACCTTCAAGATTCCCAAACCTTTTAGTTAATGGTTCATCAGGTATAGCTGTTGGTATGGCTACTAACATTCCACCACACAACTTAGGTGAAATAATAGATGGAACTATAATGCTTATAGATAATCCTGAAGCTACAGTTTTAGATCTTATGACTAAGATACAAGGTCCAGATTTCCCAACAGGTGCCACTATAATGGGTAAAGCAGGCATAAGAGCTGCTTATGAAACTGGTAGAGGTAAGATTGTTGTAAGAGCTGATGCGGAAATTGAAGAGGAAAATGGAAGACATAAGATTGTCATAACAGAAATTCCTTATCAAGTTAATAAAGCTAAGCTGATTGAGAATATTGCTGATTTAGTTAAGGATAAGAAGATTACTGGAATATCAGATTTAAGAGATGAATCTGATAGAGATGGTATGAGAATAGTAATAGAACTAAAGAGAGATGCTAATCCTAACGTAGTATTGAATCTATTATATAAACATACTAAATTACAAGATTCATTTGGTGTAATAATGTTAGCATTAGTTAACAATGAACCAAGAGTATTGAATTTAAAAGAAATATTAGTTAACTACATAGATTATCAAAAAGAAGTTATTACTAGAAGAACTATATTTGAATTAAATAAAGCAGAAGCAAGAGCACACATTTTAGAAGGGTTAAGAATTGCCCTTGATAATATCGATGAAGTAATAAGTATTATAAGACATTCTGAAACTGCTGAAATAGCTAAAAATACTTTAATGGAAAAGTTCTCTCTTTCTGATAAACAATCAACTGCTATCTTAGAAATGAGATTAAGAAGGCTTACTGGATTAGAAAGGGAAAAGATAGAAGAAGAATATGCTGAATTAATGAAGCAGATAGAATACTTAAATTCTATTTTAGCAAGTGAAGAAAAGCTTCTTGGAGTTATTAAAGATGAATTAGCTGAAATAAAAGCAAAATATTCTGATGAAAGAAGAACTAAAATAGAAAAGGTTGTTAATGAAATTGATATTGAAGATCTTATTCAGGAAGAAGATGTTGTAATAACATTAACTAAGAGCGGATATATTAAGAGAATTTCAGCAGATACTTACTCAGCTCAAAGAAGAGGTGGAAAGGGTATTCAGGCAATGACAACAAAAGAAGATGATTTTGTTGAACATGTAATGATTACTTCAACTCACTCTGACGTATTATTCTTTACTAACAAGGGAAGAGTATACAAGTTAAGAGCTTATGAAATACCTGACGCAGGAAGACAGGCAAAGGGTACTAATGTAATTAACCTTATTGCTATAGAACCGGATGAAAGGATCCAAACTGTATTAACAGTAAGTGATGGTAAAAAAGAAGGATTCTTATTTATGGGTACTAAGAACGGTATAGTTAAGAAGACTCATATAAGTGAATTTAAGAACCTAAGAAAGAATGGATTAATAGCAATAAGCTTAAAAGAAGGCGATGAGTTACTAAAGGTTAAGAATACTTATGGTGATGCTAACATAATGATCGTTACTCAAAATGGTTATGCTGTAAGATTCAATGAACAGGATGTAAGACCAATGGGTAGAACAGCATCAGGTGTTAAGGCAATTAGCCTAAAAGGTGATGATGTTGCTGTTTGTATGGATATAGCTGTTGATGGTGAAGAATTATTAGTTATAAGTGAAAATGGATTCGGTAAGAGAACTCCTGTATCTGAGTACAAAGTACAAAACAGAGGTGGTGTAGGTCTTATAACATACAAGATTAGCGAAAAGACTGGTAAGCTTGCAGGAGCAACTATCTGTAAAGTTGATGATGAACTTATGCTTATAAACTCTAGTGGTGTTGCAATAAGAATTAATGTTTCAGATATATCTATTACAAGCAGATCTGCAATGGGTGTAACATTAATGAGAACTACTGAAGATGAAAAAGTTGTTGCTATAGCAAAAATACTAAGCAGTGATGATTCAGAAAAAGATGAAGAGAGTATAAGTGATGCTACTGATTCAGAAGTTGATGAATTAGAAACTAATGAAAATGACAACAATAATTCAAATGATAATGAATAACTAAATTTGTTTATATAAATCATTAAATTATGATTTCAAAAGAGTATTAGCAATAGTACTATTGCTAATACTCTTTTTATATTTAAGGAAATCTATTAGTGAATTGGCGAATAGAAATTAAGAATAAGGCTAAAATAATATCGATTTAAAGATATTGGCTCTATAAAAGATTAAAAATAAGAATAATATGATCCACGTGTATCATCATAAGAAAAACATAGCAAATTGATGAATTACAGAGAAATATAAAAATAATCTAGAATATTAGTTATATTTAAATGGTGTTGATGAATGAAATATGTTAAGATAAGACACGTCGCAGGGAGCGACAACAAACAACAAGAAAAATCAAAATTACAGTTTGAAAAAACATTTAAAAATTTTGAAAAAAGTTGTTGACACTAAAGAAATCAAGTGATATACTAAATGAGTCGCTTGGTTGTGACAAAGTAACAGCGCAAAGCTGTGAAAGAAATATGGTCTTTGAAAATTGAACAGAATATAATATAAACATTTAAGTAAACCAGCAATTCTTTATTTTGAGTAAGCTAAGATTAAACTTTTTATTGAGAGTT
>JAEWQX010000244.1 GCA_023399035.1 Bacillota bacterium
TAATAATCTACGATTCATAGGTTCAGGGATTTCTGGACTTCCAGAAGACTTTGAAGGAACATACTTAAATTAATTTATTATAAACAAATTATTATAAAATAAAACAGCTATTTCTTGTAGAATTTAATCTAAAGAAACAGCTGTTATTATGTTAGTATAATTATTATTTTGCACCATATTGAGCATAGTAATCATCAATTCTAGCTTTTATTTCATCATCTATTATAACTTTTCCATTAACTTCTTTATTGTATAAGTATTCTATAACTTCTGCCATTGTAACTATTGCACAAGTCTTGAATCCAAATTTTTCTCTTATTTCAACCAATGCAGACTGTTCTCCCTGACCTCTTTCCATTCTGTCAACTGAAATTATAAGACCTTTTACATCAACATCTCCCTGACTCTTTAAAATAGGCATTGTTTCATAAATTGAAGTTCCTGCTGTTGTAACATCTTCAACTATAAGAACTTTATCTCCATCTTTTAACTTGCTTCCTAAAAGAATTCCCTTATCCCCATGATCTTTAACTTCTTTTCTGTTTGAACAGTATTTAACATCTATATCATATTTATTTGATAATGCAATTGCTGTTGTAACCCCTAATGGAATTCCCTTATATGCAGGTCCAAATAATACATCGTAATCATCACCAAAGTTTTCCTTTATTGCTTCTGCATAAAATTCTCCAAGTCTGCTTAATTGACTTCCTGTTTGATAATTTCCTGTGTTAACAAAGAAAGGTGTCTTTCTCCCACTCTTTGTAACAAAATCTCCGAATGTTAATACTCCACATTCAATCATAAAATCAATAAATTCCTTTTTGTAAGCTTTCATCTTTCATTCCTCCGTTAATTCAAATCTTAATAACAAAGTAGCTTGATGCCACTTACCCCTGGGTAATCAATCTAAATCGCAAACCTCTTAACTTTCATCCTGCATACAGATCACAAATGCTATGTATACAAAAAAATCTTCCTTTTGTAACAAAAGGAAGACATAATACGCCTACGGTTTCATAACTTCCTTACTGATTTCTCGAATCAATTTAAAGGGGTTTATTCATTGTTATTACGATACCATCAAATTGAATTATTGTCAATTCTATTTTTTCTTTATTCATAGAGTTATGATAGTTGTCCTAATTAATTTAAGTTTGGGTACATAAAAAGAGCCTGCATTATAAAATCCAGACTCTCTATACTGTTTATTTTACCTGTTGAGAAGTAATAGCACCAGGTATTGTCAAATCATATTTATAATTATTAACCACTATTGTTCCATTAGTCATCTTGCCATCTGAGCCAACATAATAAGTTATATTATTTGTAGTAACCCATGAATTTGTTGCCATAATACCATTAGACCATAAATAATACCAGTCGTTATTATAGCTTACCCAACCAGTCCCCATAACTCCATTATTATCAAACCAGTACCAGTTTCCATCAATATACTTCCATCCTGTAGCTTCTGTTCCACTTCCATCAACATATCTATAGCTGCTGTCAGAATTCTGCTTCCATGCTGCTGATGCTCCTAAAGGCATAACTGATAATAAAGTCGCTGAGATTAACCCCATTGAAATTATTTTTTTTAACATAATGGTCACCCTTTCTTGATTCACTATAATATATATACTAGTTAATCAATTCATTTATTCATTACTTAATTAAATTATAGTACTCCAAGATTGTTATGTTAAGTTTTTCCAGTTAATTATTGATATATTTGTTTAAACTTTAAACAATTCCAACTATATCATTTATATCTTTAATTCCCTGTTCTTTTAAGAATGATTCCATTTCTTCAATAATTTCTTTTCCTGCCATAGGATTTATAAAATTAATTGTTCCTATCTGAATAGCACTTGCTCCAGCCATCATAAATTCTATAGCATCTTTTCCATTTGATATTCCACCCAATCCTATTACTGGAATATCAACTGCCTTAGCAACTTCATATACCATTCTGAGTGCAACCGGCTTTACAGCTGGACCAGAAAGTCCTGCACTCACATTATTGAATACTGGTTTTCTCTTATATACATCAATAGCCATTCCCTTTAATGTATTTATAAGTGAAATTGAATCTGCACCAGCTTCCTGGCATTTCACAGCCATGTCAACAATATCTTCAGCATTTGGCGATAATTTTACCATTAAAGGCTTTTTAACAATAGATTTTATCTCCTTAACAACATCATATGCAACATTTGATTTTACTCCAAAAGCCATACCTCCATGCTTTACATTTGGGCATGATATATTAAGTTCAATCATATCTACATCAGCTTCATTTATCTTTGTAACAGCTGCAACATAATCCTCTATACACCCTCCGCCAATGTTTGCAATAACATTAGTTCCAAGCTTTCTCATCTTAGGCAGTTCGTTTGATATAAAAGCATCTATACCAGGATTATTAAGTCCAACAGAATTCATCATACCAGAAGCTGTTTCAAAAACTCTAAGTCCATCATTTCCTTCTTTAGGATTTATAGTAAGCCCTTTTGAAGATATCCCTCCAAGTATTCCTACATCATAGAAATTATTATATTCTGCTCCAAAACCAAAAGTTCCAGATGCAGCAATTACAGGATTTTTAAACTCTACTCCATTTATGTTTACTTTCATCATATTAATCTCCCCCTGCGACCTATAATTCTACATAATATCCATCAAATACCGGACCATCTTTACATGTTCTCTTGTTTCCGTCCTTTGTCTTGCATGTACATACCAAACATGCTCCTACTCCGCATGCCATGTGCTTTTCCATTGATACATATACCCTTACGTTCTTTTCCTTACACATTTCAACTACTTTTTTCATCATAACTTCAGGTCCGCAGCATAATACTGTATCGTACTTTTCAACATCTAAAAGATCTGTTACAAATCCTTTGTGGCCATAACTTCCAGTATTAGTCGATACTTTTATTTCATTTACATAAGGCTTAAAATCATCAACAAGATAAACTTCATCTCTGAAGCCAGAATATAAGTCAATAACCTCTTCACTATTTTGCGCTCTTAATCTCTTTGCAAGTTCAAACATAGGTGCAGTTCCGATTCCACCTGACACTAATGCTACCTTTCCATAATCCTTATCTAAATCAAATCCATTACCTAGAGGACCAGTTAAGCTTATTTCATCATTTTCTCTAAGCTTAGAAAATTCCTTAGTTCCATTCCCTACTACTGCATATAGAAAAGTTAACCTATCTCCATCTTTTTCACAAATACTTATAGGTCTTGGAAGTAAAGTTCCTCCATTAAGTTTCAACATGTAAAACTGTCCTGCTTTTATTTCGCTTGAATCCTCAACTACTAATTTATATATATCGTTTGAAATTTCTTCATTTGAAATTACTTTTGCACTTCTGTATGTAATAGCCATGTTTAATCCCCCTTGATTTTTAACTAAATAGTTAAGAGGCGAGAGTTGAGAGTTTGAAATTAAAACCTCTTTTCCCCTTAACTATTACTTCTTACTTTTATCTCTTATTTTTTGACTGCATTCCTTATAGCATCTCTCATTTTTATGGCTTCTTCTCTTGCACATGCTGCAAATTCTTCTGCTGGTCTTCCTGCTTTCTTATATGCAAGCAGTATACCTCTTGAAGAGTTAACAACTCCGCCATTTCCATTATTTAAATATAATGCAACATCTTCAGCTGTTCCTCCCTGAGCACCATAACCAGGTATTAAGAAGAACATATTATTATAATTTGCTCTTATCTTCTTGCCCTCATCAACGTGAGTACATCCGATAACTCCTCCTATGGCAGTATATCCACATTTTCCGCTGCAGCTTCTGCCCATTTCAGTAATCTTATCTGCAACTACTTCATAGACCTTTTTACCTTCTGCAGTGTCTATATATTCAATATCTTCAGCACCTGGATTTGAAGTTCTTACTAAGCTGAATACTCCTTTTCTTCCACTTTCTAAATAAGGCATGTATGGTTCAATACTGTCCATTCCCATATAAGGACTTAATGTTATAAAGTCTGCTTCAAAATCTCCTTCAAAATGAGCTTTTGCATACATCTTTGCTGTAGCTGCTATATCACCTCTTTTTATATCAGCTATTATTATCTCATCCTTTTCTCTTAGGTATTCAAGTGTCTTTTTATATGCTGTAAGACCTTCTAATCCTAAAGCTTCATAGTAAGCTATCTGAACTTTAAAACAAGCTGCCACATCATATGTAGAATCTATGATTGCTTTATTAAACTCAAATATGGCTTCACCTGGAGTTCTTCCGTCTTTTATGTGTTCTGGAACATAATCTAATGCTGTATCAAGACCAACACAAACAACTCCTCTTTTTTCCACTCTATCGTATAACTTATCAATAATGTAATTCATTTTAAAGTTCCTCCCGTTTTTATCTATATCTGAAATTGCCCCTCTTTTATTATTGCTGCATACTATTTCTTATACTATTTCTTCTTATACTTAACTACTCCGCCTTTAACTGTAGCTAATATCTCCCCATAAAACTCCATCCCTTCAAATGGTGTATTTCTTCCTTTTGATGAAAATTCTTTACTGTTAACCTTTATTTTTTTATCTATATCAACAAGCACTAAATCTCCATCTGCTCCAATACTAACTTTTCCTTTATTCATTCCTAACAGTTTCGAACCATTGTAAGACATTATTTCACTTAACTTATTTAATGATATTCCGTTTTCCTTAACAAGCTTTGTATAGCATATTGAAAAAGCTGTTTCAAGCCCAACCATTCCTGGTGAACCTTTTTTCTTTTCCTCTGCTGTATGTGGTGCATGATCTGTTCCTATAGTATCAACCATTCCTAGCTTGATAGCATTTATTATAGCATCTACATCTTCTTTTTCTCTTATTGGAGGGTTTACCCTGTAATCATTTATATCTCTTGTAAGGCCTATATGGTGTGGCGTTACTTCAAGAGTTACATTAGCACCGCTCATTTTTGCATCTATTATGTACTTTATGCTTTCCTTAGTACTTACATGGCACATATGAAGCCTTGCTCCGCTCAATTTAGCAAGTTCAACATCTCTTTGTGTCATCATATTTTCAGCTATTCTCATATCTACCTTTGAAAATTCAGGAGATTCTGCATGAGACATTATCACCCAGTTATTTTTCTTTGCAATTTTCATTGCCTCAAGCATTGTATTAGAATTTGAAACTCCAACTCCATCATCTGAAATAGCTTTTATTTCAGCATCATCCTTAAGATCTTCAAGATGTGTCAAAGTAATTCCATCAAAGTTTTTTGTTACTGAAAGGCATTGATGTATATCTATTAACCCAAGCTCTCTACTCTTATTTCTTACATATTCCAATGTTTCTTTTGATGAACATATAGGATTTGTATTTGCCATAAGGCACACACCTGTATATCCTCCTCTAAGAGCAGCCTTAGATCCTGTTTCAATATCCTCTTTCCATGTAAGTCCTGGATCTCTGAAATGAGCATGAGTATCTATGAATGAAGGCATAACTATCTTTCCTTCAGCATCCAGCACTTCTACTTTTTCTTTATTTATATCTCTGCCTATTTCATTTATCAATCCATCTTTTATATAAATATCACCTGTAAAGTCCTGTGATATATCTATTACTCTCGCATTTTTTATCAATAATTCCATAAAAACACCCCTTCTCCCAGTTGAGAGTTGATAATTGAAATTTCATAGTTATTGGCTAAAATTGCTCTGCAATTTCTACAATTATATATTTCAAAAAATTCAGCTAAGAATTTTCTTATTAACTTTAAACTATCCACTCTACACTATCAACTGTTATAGTCTTGTTATAGTATCGCAGTATTCACATCTATAACGTCCAGTTTCTCTATCTACTAATACAAATGAATGTGGTACATATTCTTCAACCTTTGTTATACAGCTAGGATTTTTACATTTTATAATATTCTGTACTTTTTCAGGAAGTGTTGGTTTTACTTTATTAACTATTACTTCATCCTTTACTTCACATATTGTTATTGTTGGTGATAGAAGTCCCAATACTGTATAATCAAGTTTTTCACAGTTTTCAATCTTTACTATATCTTTTTTGCCTAATTTTTTGCTGTCAGCATTTATTATCAATGCAACACTATAATTATTTTTATCAAGCTCAAGATAATTAAATATATTTAAACCCTTTCCTGCCTCAATATGATCTATAACTATACCGTTCTTAATGCTTGTTATTTCTAACATCTACATCACCCCCAAAAGTTTTACCATAAGAGCCATTCTTACATACATGCCATACTCTGCCTGCTTGAAGTAACATGCTCTCTTGTCATCATCTACTTCATAAGATATTTCATTTACCCTTGGAAGCGGATGCATAACAATCATATCTTTTCTTGCCATATTCATTTTTGGTTTATCTAATATGTAACTATCTTTAAGTCTTAGATATTCTTCTTCATTAAAGAATCTTTCTTTTTGAATTCTTGTCATATATAAAATATCTAAATCGCTTATTACATCTTCTAATTTTTCTACTTCTGTATATTCTATATTATTTTTCTGAAGGATTTCTTCTCTAATATACTGAGGTATTGCAAGCTCTTTTGGAGATATTAATACAAACTTATTGCTACTATATCTTGACATAGCTTTGATTAATGAATGGACAGTTCTTCCAAACTTTAAGTCTCCGCATATACCAATTGTATGATTGTTTAATCCGTCCTTTAGGCTTGTTATTGTAAGTAAATCTGTTAATGTCTGAGTTGGATGCTGATGTCCTCCATCTCCAGCATTTATAACAGGTACACCTGAATAAAGACTTGCTACTTTTGCTGCACCTTCTTTTGGATGCCTCATTGCAATAATATCTGAATAGATTGATACCATTTTTATAGTATCAGCAAGAGTCTCACCTTTTGCTATTGATGTAGAACTAGGTTCTGAAAATCCAAGTATCTTTCCTCCAAGTCTCATCATTGCTGCTTCAAAGCTCAATCTTGTTCTTGTACTTGGTTCGTAAAATAAAGTTCCTAGTATCTTTCCATCACATATGTGTGAGAATTTTTTGGGATCTGCCATGATCTGATGTGCAAGTTCAAAGATTTCATCTAATTCTTCTACCGTAAAATCTCTAGGTTCTATTAAATGTCTTATTTCATTTCTTGTCATTTTTATCACTCCTTCTTAACCTCTCTGTGTTAATTTAAAGGCAGGAAATTATATTAAATTGATTTTTATCTACAAAAAAAGTCTTCCTAAATTTAAAGGAAGACATAATAATCCTAATGTGTAAACATGGTTATATAACTTCCTTATTGATCTCTCTGAATCAAATTAAAGGTTATTCTTTGTGTAAGAATAACACTTATTTCATATTGTGTCAATAAAAATATTTCTAGTATACAATAGGACTTTCGTATATTATAATTATCCACATATAAAAGAGAGACTTCAAAACTGAAGCCTCTGTTATCTATTAAAAATTATTCATTACGCAGTCCCACATCATCTTACCACACTTAGCCAATGTTACAGTTCCATAAACACTGTTTGGAATTCCCATTGAAAGCACAGTAAATGTAAATGCACCTTTTTGAAGATGTAATAAAGCTGTATCATTTTCTACGCCGCTCTTGTCACCTGTCTTACTGGAAATTTCATATTTCAAATCATCTGGAATATATAATGCAAGTTTATTTTTCATCTGCTGTCTCTGAAGAATATCTATAAGCATAGTACTGTTTTTTTCATTTAAGAAAGATGCATTATAAAGATGCTTCCATATCTTTGATAAATCAAGGGCACTTGTTATGTTTTCAATTCCATTTCCTGCTGCTCTTTCATCAGAAGTCTTTCTGTTTAATTTTGTATTTTTTAATTCCTGGCTTTGTATATCCTCATTAATCGTATCCATGCCAACAATATCGATAAGCTTATTTGCTGCAGTGTTATCGCTTTGAATAAGCATTGCAACTAATAATTCAAAGAATGTGTACTCCCTGTTATTAAATTCATGGATAATACCTGTTCCATATACTTTGTCTTCTTCATTAATTGTTATTTTGTCTAAGAATGATCCTTTTCCATCTTCAACATATTTAATTGCTGAAACTGCTATAGGAAGTTTCATGCATCCTGCACTTGTCATCTGAACATTTTCATTATATCCATAACAAAATCCACTTTGTAAATCTTCAAAGAAAAATGCATATGTTCCTATCCTTGTTTCTAAATACTTCTTTATTTCTTTCATCATACCCACCACTTTCTAAAATACTAATTAATGTCACCAGGCATATTATATCTTCAATGTTAATTAAAACAGATATAAATCTTTGTCAAAACTTCTAATCAGCAAAGGATATACCTATCTTCTTTGCAACTGTTACTAATTCCCCGTGAGGATCTACCTTTTTGTTATTTCCTATTACATTTTCAAGACTATCATAAGTTATTTCATTACCTTTTAAACATACCATGCTTCCAAACTTTTCTTCATTAATAAGCTCTACTGCAGCAACACCATATCTTGTTGATAATATCCTGTCAAATGTGCATGTAGTTCCGCCTCTCTGAATATGACCAAGAACAGTACATCTTACTTCTTTTTCCTTTACAATCTTTTCAAGGTCTTCTGCAAGCTTGTTTCCAATACCTCCAAGCCTTATTGGATCAGGACTGTCATGTACTATTTTAGCTATCATAACATCACCATCTTTAGGTTTTGCACCTTCTGCCACAACTATTATAGTAAACAATTTACCCTGTTTTTCTCTGTCTTCAATTTTTTCAACAATTTTATTTATATCATATGGGATTTCTGGTAATAATATAACATCTGCTGAACCAGCTATTCCAGATTCTAATGCTATAAAACCTGCATTTCTCCCCATAACTTCTAATATCATGATTCTATGGTGAGATTCTGCTGTTGTATGCAGCCTATCCAATGCCTCTGTTGCTACACCTATTGATGTATTAAACCCAAATGTTATATCTGTTGATCCTAAATCATTGTCAATAGTTTTTGGAACACCTATTACCTTAACACCTTTTCTTGCAAAATCTCTTGCTGAAGTAAGAGTTCCATCCCCACCTATTACAACCAGAACATCAACATTTTCCTTTTTTAAATTCTCAACTGCTACATCCGAAACGTCTTTCTTTACTGTTTTTCCATCTTCTACAATAGCATAATCGAATAAATTATCTTTATTTGAACTATAAAGAATTGTTCCTCCTCTAGGTAAAAGACCTGATACAGTAGATAAATCAAGTTTCATGAAATCATTGTTATACAATCCTCTGTAGCCGAATTTATAACCAATAACTTCATAACCATAATTTAAAATTGCTGATCTTGTCACTGCTCTTATTACTGCATTTAGACCGGGGCAGTCTCCCCCTCCAGTTAATAGTGCTATTTTCTTAATCTCTTTCTTCATTTTAATCCCCCTATACCATAATCTCTCCAACAAATTTTCATTATTTTCTGAATATTTGCCCAAAAAAATTTTTGCTCATCCCATATCTTAAAATAGAATCTCATATTAAGTATACGATTACTTCTATTTATTTTATGATATCATAAACTTTTATTTATGAAAAGTATAAATTGACAATGTATTCTTTATTATATAAATTTTTCTAGAAAATCCTTTCAATATATGAAATATATTTTTTAATAACTGCTTGATATAAGTTAAGGCTATAATATAAGTTTCTCAATTAATATGCAGTCATTACGCCCCAACTGCCAACTACAGCATATATAATATAATTATATATAAACTTTTTTGATATATACCAATAAATATTAATTACATCTTAAATATTATGTAAATTAATTAATTAATTATAGATTTGCATATAAAAATACAGCAGCTATCATCTTATTCATTATTTTAAAATATATCTCATTATATCTAAAAATAATCTAAATAATCTAATATGCTGCTGTAATTAAAATTACACGCTTAAATTCATTCCTAATAACATTAATATTACAAAAATAATACCAACACCTACTCTATATACTGCAAAGACTCTCATAGGTCTCTTCTTTAAATAGGCTACGAATTTTTCCATAACAACAATTGAAACTATAAATGCCACAATAAATCCAATTATTAATGTAACCCATAATGTAAGTGTCATTTGTGAATAATCAAACTTTAAAAGATCAAGTCCACTTGACCCCACCATAGCTGGTATAGCTAAAAAGAATGAAAATTCTGCTGCAATAGGAGTAGATAAACCTGCAACCCATCCACCCATTATTGTTGATGCACTTCTAGACATTCCCGGCCATGCAGCCAGTATCTGGAATACACCTACTTTTAAAGCTTGGATTGGTGTTATATTATCTATATTTTTAACTGAATTTTTCTTTCTTCTGAATTTATTTTCTATTACTATTAATAGACATCCACCAACTATAAGCCCAACTGCAACTGCTTTTATGTTAAATAAGCTCTTTATCTTGCTGTAAAAAAGCAATCCAAATATAAGCATAGGTATGCTTCCAACTATTACATTTATCCCAAAATCAAATCCAGTCTTACCTTTCTTCCCCTTTGAGAATATATACATAAAAAATTCTATTACACTGTCTTTAATTTTCTTCCAATATAATACTACAACTGCCAGTATTGCTCCAAGCTGTATTACAACCTCAAACATATCAACAAATTCTTTAGGGTCATTAAATCCAATAATGCTTGATGCAATTATCATATGACCTGTTGATGATACCGGAATAAATTCAGTAAATCCTTCTACTATAGCTATGATTATAGCTTTTAGTATGAATAAAAAGTCTAATCCCACTAATTATCACTCACTTTCTTTTTCGCTCTATTTTATTATAATAATATATCTAAACCTTGTAAATATAATAAAATCATTGTAATAAATATATAATTATTTCTTTTCTATTGTCACACTGCTCATTGTATTTTCTCCATCCAGAGATAGTTCAATTGTGTTCTTTCCTTTTATCAGTTCAACTTCTTTATTATCATAAACTTCTTCATATCCCTGTCCATTTATATTGATATAAAAGGATTCTAGTACTTTATCATCTTTAAATGCTGCTATAAATACAGTGTTTTCTTTTTCTTTCTTTCCTTTATCCTTTTTCTTTTCTTCATCGCTATTATGAGAAATTGCTCCACATACTAATAAATATGCTTTTTCATCGCTTCCAACAAGTGTATCAAAAGGGCTCTTTTCAAAAAGCTTTGTTTCTTTTGTAAATACTGTTGGTGCTGCAAATTTATTTTTTAATTTATATTCAACTGCGCTGTCATTTTTTATATATGTAACATTACAGTTGCTTCTTCTCTTTTCACTGCTGTTTTCAATAGATAATGTATATGAGTCAAAATATTTGCTTATATTATTTTTATAATCAAGCTGAGATGTATTTCCCATATATGCAATATTCTTTATGTTGCTGTTGACGACTTCAATTGCAGACAATTTCCTGTCGCCATCTTCAAAATATCCTCCATCATTAAAGTCAACCATTATCCATTTATTATAATCATTGCTCCAGTATTCAAGAACATAATATTCAATATCTGAATGAAGTTCTGCATCACCTTTTCTGAATATACCAATCCTGCTTGTTATTCCAATAGAGTTTACAAAGTCTCTTGCTACTATTGCCATATCCTTAAATGATGCTTTATTAGACTGACTCTTTCTTGACAATATATCATAACCATTATTAAGGCCTGTATCGTCAATTCTATCCACTTTAATCATGCTTCTTACAATTTCCACTGATTTTAGAACTTTATTAAATTCGCTTCCTGCATCACTTACATTGTCATTTATCTTGTATGTTGAATTCAACAAATCCAGCTTTTCATTTGGAAACTTATCATAGAAAAATACAACATTATTTTCGTTGTAGAAATTATTCCATTCAACAATTTCAATTCCTTTATTAGATATTATATTAATCATAGTTAATATAATAGCTCCGATTAATAACACAATACCAAAAATAATTTTAAAACGGTTCTTACCTAACACAGACATTCCCATCACCCCTAAAAATACTTTTATAAAGATTAACTATTCATATAAGACGTCATTATATATAGAGAGAAATACAAATTTTAATAGTTCCCGTATATTTTCGACTATATCCTTTATATAATAACTGTTTAAGGACTATATCACATTAATAAATTTAATTCTGATATAATCCTTAACATTTTCATTCCATGAATTCTGTATTATTAATAAATTAATTTTACTTCTGATACTACTCCGTTTTTATTTGATGAACTACTATCTTTAGAAGAATCATAAAGAACCTTTATTCTATTGTAGTTATCTGTTATTATCTGTTTTTCTGTACTGCTTGTAGTTTCAGTAATTCCTTCATAAGCTGCTTTAATATTTGTCATTGCTCTGCTTATATTATGCTCAACATATATATAGTAATATGCTGCATCATTTAAAGTAGCAATGTCATTATTATCAATGTCATAAGCCTTTCTTATCTGGCTCATTCCATCTTCACTTTTATTCTGTTCTAAATATATACATCCTAATGTTCTATAATACTTTGGATCTTTGCTGTTTAATGAAATACTCTTCTTTAGTAAATCTACTGCTTCATCAACTCTCTGATTATTATACTGGATTAAAGCCATCTTATAATAAACCTCTGAGTTATCAGGTTTAATTTCAGAAGCTAATGTGTAGTAATAAAGACCCTTACTGCTATCCTGAAGAACATCTTTATAATATTCTGCAGTTGTTATCACATTTCCAAAGTTAAATGGTTCTTTATATAATGCAGTTCTTAAATAAGGCTCTTCTTCTGCTGCCTTTTTTTGTGCTAATAAAATTGATGGAATAAGTGAACTATACGTTCTAGAATAATCCCTGTTGAGAGTTATTGACTTCTTTGCACTCTTTAAGGCATCTGCATACTTTCCTTCATAGTAAAAATTAAGTGCATCTGCATACGCTCCAACAAAATTATCTTCATTTAAATCTGAGATTTTTTCTAAAGCTTTTTCAGTTTTTTTGTCTTTTTCCTGTTCAACATATATCTTAGTCTTTATAAATAAATAATTAGTATTATCACCAAAGTCCTCTTCAAGCTTATTCATAAGTTCTTCACATTTAGATATATCTGCTGAATCCATTGAATAAACCTTTGCTAAAAATAGCTTATAAATATTATTTTCCTTATCTGCTTCCTGAAGTTTATTAATAGAACTTATTATATTAGCTTTATTATATCTAGATGCATCTTCTATGGCATCAAATATATTGACATTGTTTTCATCCAGTTCATAAGCATTCATAAGCTGCCTTAATCCATTCTGGTACTTCCCTAGAATCATATTCATCTTTGCAGCAGTCACTAATTCATTAGAATCCGTATCATCATCTGCAAAAGAATTTATTATTTCTTCTGCCTTTTTATTATCATTATTAGCTATATATACTGTAAACATTGTTTTTAATAGTTTCTCATCCTGTGGATACAATTCTAAAAAGAATTCTCCATATTCCAATGCTTTTTTATATTCGCCATTCATAAATGAATTATAAACTATATCATTTGCTAATTCTTTATCTTTTTCTTCAAACTCTTCATAATTTATATTTTTAGTATCAATGAGCTTATTTCTAGTATCATAAGCTTTTTGAATTAATTCATTTGATTTTTTATAATCACCTTGAACCGAATATATTTCACTTATCTTTAAATTCCATTCTGGCCATTCTTCTTGCTTCTGTAATGAAGTATACTCTGAAATTGCTGCATCATACTTTCCATTAAGAAAAGCTTCTTCTCCTTTATTTGTAGCTATGGATACTGTCGTATCTTCAGTAGCCATTGAAAATTTCACAACTACTGCAACAATCATTGCTATTAATATATAAATAATCATTAAAATAGTCGGTATAAAATACTTGCTTTTGGAAATATTTGTTCTAGTTTCTATGCTTTTCTCCAACAAAAAATCCCCCTTAATTTTTCTTTTTATTTATACTAAACTTTATTTTATCAAAAATTCGCATAAAAATCTACACAATCCAGAGTTTTAACATTTTATTGCATTATTTTTAAACTATATGAAAAAAATATCTCTTTGTGAAATATCAATAATTCTGACATTTCACAAGAGATATCTTAAATCAATAATTCTATTATATATTCATAATCATAGGATAAAATATTATATGCACAAAAATAAATAACTATATCATTATACGTTAAATCTGAAGTTTACAACGTCTCCGTCCTGCATAACATAGTCTTTACCTTCAAGTCTGAACTTACCGTGTTCTTTAGCTGCAGCTTCTGATCCGCATTCAACTAAATCGTTGTATCCAACAACTTCGGCTCTGATGAATCCTCTTTCAATATCGCTGTGGATTTTACCAGCCGCTTGAGGAGCCTTAGTTCCTCTCTTAATAGTCCACGCTCTTACTTCCTGAACACCTGCTGTTAAGAAACTCATAAGCCCTAATAATCTATAACTTGTTTCTATTAATTTATCTAATCCTGATTCTTCTAAACCATATTCAGCTAGCATTTCAGCTTTTTCATCATCTTCAAGACCTGACATTTCTTCTTCTATTTTAGCACTTACAACCATTACTTCTGAATTTTCGCTTGCTGCATATTCTTTTACTTTTTTAACATAATCATTATCAAAGTTTCCTTCCATAACATCATCTTCTGATATGTTACAAGCATATAATACTGGCTTAGAAGTAATTAAAAATAAGCTTTTTACAAAAACTTGTTCATCTTCAGTGAATTCTAATGTTCTTGCTGGCTTATTAGCTTCTAATTGCTCTTTTATTTTTTCCATTATTGCATATTCATATTTTGCAGTTTTATCACCTGATCTTACTAGCTTAATGCTCTTTTCCATTCTTCTTTCAAGCATTTCTAAATCAGAGAATATTAATTCTAAGTTTATTGTTTCTATATCTCTTATAGGATCAACATTTCCTTCAACGTGAACAACATTTTCATCATCAAAACATCTTACAACGTGAACGATTGCTGCAACTTCTCTTATGTTAGCTAAGAATTTATTTCCTAAACCTTCACCTTTTGATGCACCCTTAACTAATCCTGCTATATCATAGAATTCTATTGCTGTATAAACTTTTCTCTTTGTATTATACATCTTTTCTAAAACATCTAATCTCTTATCTGGTACACTTACTACACCAACATTTGGCTCGATAGTACAGAATGGATAGTTAGCTGATTCTGCTCCTGCTTTTGTTATTGCATTAAACAATGTGCTCTTACCTACATTTGGTAGACCTACCATACCTAATTTCTTCTATGTACATTCCTTTCCAACTCATAACTTTATATATTCTTTAACACTTTATATCACATACAATCAGCAGCTAATTCTTTGATGCTGACTGATGACTGTTAACTGACTAATAAATTCATCTTTAAAAATTATACTCTAGATATATTTTTATTTCAACATTTCTAGATATAAATTACCATGAGTTTTATTTCATTAATTACAAATAATATTAATACTAAGATAAATTTTGATGAATTGAAGGTGAAATATTAGATGAATAAATTTCTTAAATACACATTAGCTTTTTCATTATCACTAAGTATAGTTGCAAATATTGCTACACCTATTTCAGCATTAACCTCTAATATATCTGATAACATGTATTCAGAAGAATACTTCATAGATGATGGTGCACTAGGTGATATTGCTGACCTTGAGGAATTTCAGGATATATTTACATTTTCAAATGATCAGGGCGAATTAAACTGGTATTATGTGGGCAAAGGAAAGGACAATGTTGCTGAACCTCCAAAAGAATCTGCTTCCTTCCTAAAAGAAAATGACGCATACTACGTAGGGAATACTGAAGAAAAAATTATCTATCTTACATTTGATGAAGGTTATGAAAATGGCAATACAGGCAAAATACTGGATGTATTAAAGAAATTAAATGTTCCTGCTGCATTCTTTGTAGTTAAACCATATATAGACAAAGAACCTGATTTAGTTAAAAGAATGGTAGATGAAGGACACATTGTTGGAAATCATAGCGTACATCATCCTTCAATGGCACAAATCCATGATTCTGATAAATTTAAATCTGAGATTACAGGCGTTGAAGATGCTTATAGAGAGTTGACTGGACAGGAAATGCCTAAATTTTTCAGGCCTCCTATGGGTAAATATTCAAAAGAATCTCTTGAAATGACAAAGAACTTAGGCTATAAGACAATTTTCTGGAGTTTTGCTTACAAAGACTGGCTAATAAATGATCAGCCTTCAGAAGAAAAAGGAATTCAAAAGATAACAAATGGATCCCATCCTGGATGCATAATGCTCCTACATGCTGTTTCCGATACAAACACAAAGATACTTGAACAGGTAATTAAAACTCTTCAGGATTCAGGATATGAGTTTAAATCTCTTAATGACCTGCCTTAATAAAAAAAGTGCAGCTTTTAAACTGCACTTTTTCATGATCAATATACTTAAATAAAAATTATTCTTTTGTATATTTCTTTAAATTATCATTAAACTTAACTTGTGGATTTCTTGTCTTTACAATATCCTTAATCATCTTAAAATCATTAGCACAGTAATATGAAGTATTTATATAATACTTATCTGTTTTTGCTGGCTTATTTCCGATTTTTTTGTTGCTTGTTTCTCTATATGTAATAGTAACAAACTCTTTTTTCTTATTCTTTTCTTCAGCACCATTTTCAACCTCTAAAGATTCTATACTGCTATATTTTATTTTTTTAACTAAATTTTTATTTGAATAAAATTCAATCTTATTTTCCTTCAAATAGATATCTCTGCTATATTCAACCCACACTGCAAAAGCTGTCACTATTGCAACGAATAAAAAACATGCAAAGAGTATATTTGTTGGTCCTTGAGTAATACCATAAACTACTGCTATTAAAAATTCAGCAACAACAGCCATAACCATAAAGCTGTTTTTCTTTTTTATTATAACTGGATATTTTATTTCTTCCATCTCTCTCCAATCTCTTTAGTTTTATAAAATATACTATTCCCCATTAAACATTATATCCTATCTATACTATATTTTTCAATATTTTCCTCATAAATATTATGTAAAGTTATACATGTATTAATTTTAAATCTAAACATAAAATACTTTTGAAAGGAAGTGTAGATAATATGGCAACAAATAAGTACGGTAGTTCTAATCCTATGCAGAATGGTAAAAGAAGACAAAAATTACATAGGAATCAAGATAATGTAGGTAACCCTAAAAATAAACCTCAATATGAAAATTTCAATGGAACCCCTATAGACTAACATGCCCATATTAGTGTAAGTAATATAATTTTAAAACTATAAAAAAGATACTAAATTATCATATAAATAATCTAGTATCTTTTTTACTTGTACATATTTTTATTAATAAATTACCTTTTCGACTATTTCTGAAATCTTATTTTTCTCTTTAAGAGATGATTCCAATATACTTTTTAGCTCACAATCAATTTTGTTAAAGAATTCTTCATTTCTTAATCCATTGAGATTTACCTTCACATTTACAATAGAACTTTCAATTGCACTATGAAGAAGAATTGCTGATATTCCCAAATCCGATAAAAGCATTTTATTTCCATACTGTGCCATAATATTGAGGTTATCATAGAACTTCATACATTCTCTTGCAAGTATTAAAGGTGCTTCCATAGATTTTATTGTATTATCTCTTATTGCTTTTTTTCTTGATGCTTTCTCTTCTTCACTTTCCTTAGGCATCTTATATGAATCCATAAGCTTAAGGAAATTTTCTCTATCTTCATCCATAAGTTCAAGACTTCTTCTAGAAAAATCAAGGCTCTCTTCTTGAAATTTCTTTATCATATACTGTGTACTTTCATCTAAAGCAGCATAACTCTTTTTCCCTACAGTCAATGAATAAACCATAGAATTTAAAGCCCCTGATAATGCAGCTATAAGACCAGCAACACTTCCGCCTCCTGGTGCAGGCATATCACTTTCTAAGTCACCTATAAACTTTTTAATAGTATCATCACAAAATTTCATTACATAATCTCCCCCTTACTTCTTGTATTTATTAATTATTCTATATTTCTATTTCCCATAATAGATACGAGATATCCTGAATATATCCAGAAAATCATAGAAATAAAGCTGATAATATATATTAATGTACTTTCAAATAAATTAACAGCAAGTACTCCAAGTATCATTGATGTCAGTATTGTCATTTCAAACTTTTCTTTCTTTCTCATATGATCAAGATGATTTACTAAAAAAGTAAATAAAAGAATTATAAATATAAACAGCATAGATAATGATATAAGGCCATTTACTGCTGCAGTCTGAATATATATATTGTGAAGACCTCCAGTTGAAAGACCTGGTAAATCATCTGTTTCCCTTGCATTTGTCACAGCATCCACCATATCACTGTATCCAACTCCTGCTACTGGATTATCTTTGATTACTATTGATGCAGATTCCCATAAACTTGTTCTTCCACTTGTAAAATCTCTAATATGGCTGCCTTCCATATTCACTGCAGCAACACATGCAACTATAGGAAGTACTAAAAGAATTCCTCTGATATATTTATTGCTGCTATAAACAAATAAGAAACAATAAACTACAGCTATTACTACAAGGAATGAACTGCGTCCATTAAATAAAAGCATTGTAAGAGCTTGAATAACAATATTAGCTGTCCAGAACATCTTAATCCTATAATATTTTGTATTATGGTGCAGGTACATACACATAACTATTGCAATTGAAGCTGCAATTGATATTGCATTAGGATTTTCAAAAATGCCTGCCCTGCTTCCTTCAAAAGCATAACCCTTAATTACAATTGATTTATTGAATACCTTCATAAAAATAGAAATTACTGATGATATAAACATAAAAATAACATAAAAATGTGTTATTATATTCATTTCTTTTATCATGCTTTTCTTATTTCTAAAAACATCAACTGTAAATACGCTCATAAAAAGTATAAGGTTAACGACCCACACCTTTAAATTTTCGCTGCTTCTATAAATAAAAATATTAAATATTAAAGTTATAACTATAAAAATACCTATAGGAATGTCAAAGTCATATATTTTTCTTTTTTTATAATCATTAAATATCATGAATAATATTAATAAAATACCCCATACAAGAGCTACCTTGCTTAAAATATTTATTCCAGGGATAACTTTTAAAATCGTTACTAATGCTAAACTTACAAATAGATAAAATAATCTGAAATAGAATTTATTATCTAAAATATTGTATATCTTCTCTAATTTATCTTTCATATATTTCTTTATACACTCCTTTTAGCTTTCCAACCAACACTTCTTCTGAATAGCTAAGAATTGTTTTTTCTCTTATTTCATTTTCATCATAAGTTCTATAATCATTCTTCATTTGAATTAATGCATCTTTCAGTTTTCCTATATTATTTTTTTCAATTATGATTCCATTATAATCCTTTATTATATCATCAGCACCGCCATTATATGTTCCAATTACAGGTTTTCCACATGCTAATGCTTCAATATATACTACTCCAAAAGTCTCATGTTCTGATGCAAGTACAAAACAGTCACAGCTTTTCATTTCTTTAGAAACTTCATCTCGTGAAAGAGCTCCAAGGAGATAAATCTGATTTTCCATTCCATATTCCTTAATCAACTCCTCAAGCTTTCCTTTCAGAGATCCGTCTCCTCCAATTTTCAAGACTGCATCTTTACCCTTAAAGCATGTTGAAAATGCTTTTATTAGATTTTCCATACCCTTGCCTTCTTCTAAGAAAGCACATGAAAATAAACTAAATTTATTTCCTTCCTGTTTTATATTGGCTGCATCAGCATTAAATCTCCTTAAATCAACCATATTATTGATTACCCTTATATCATTATGCGTATAATGCTCCATTTCATTCTTTAAGCCATTCCCTACAGCTATTAATACATCAGCTTTATCATAAGCATTATATACATATTTCTTATAACTATCACGCACATATTTTGCATACTTTAATGATGAATGCTCAGTAAGAACAAGTGGTATGTTGTATTTACTGCTTATATACTGTGCAGCTATCCCTCCCCAGAAAGCAGAATGTGCATGAATAATATCAACTTTTCCTTCCTTTTTAACTATTTCTCTGTATAGTTTATCCATTCTCCTGTTGAAGCTTTTAAACATAAGAGGATTTTTAGGAAAGTAATTAAAATCCTTATATCTGTATGTATTGAGATTATCCTCAACAGAAAACTGAACACCTCTTTTTTCTTTAATCTTTCCAACCATAGTTATGGGCCATATTTCATTATATGCAACTGTTACTTTCATTCCAGCATTTGAAAGAGCTTTAAACTGCTCCTTAAAAAAGCTCCCATGAACCTTATTTCTTGACGATGCATACCATGACGGAATTACCATTATATGCATTTCATCACTCCTCATTTAACAAGATCTTGTTTAATCTTTCAACAATAGAATTCCACTCATAATTCATATCAGGTGAACAATCCAGATTCTTAGATTTAAACATATCAACCATTTTATAAATTCTGTCTTTTATTTCTTGCACATCATTAAGAGTTACAATACACTTTTCGTTGTTTTCTACCACAGATTTTATCGGATCATTTTCATCTCCATAAATAACGAAAATTCTTCCCTTTGCACCAAAGTAATCATAGATTTTTGCTGGTATCTGCTTTGAATTCTTGTTTCCAAATAATAAAAGAATATCACCATTAAGCATATACTTAAGAGCCTCATCAAATGGAATTCTCCCTGACACTTTTGCTATTTCAAGATTTTTAAGTCTTTTGCGTCCTTCTATATCATCAATGTTTCCAAAGAATAAAACATTTAGCATATTATAAGTTTCTTTATCTTCTCCTTTTATCTCTTCAAGCGCTGTAACAAAAGGTTTTATATCTCTTAACTTTGAAAAAATCTCTCCAGTGTATATTATGTTAATCTTATTCTTATTAATCAATTCAGGAGCTTCTTCAAAAGAAAGCCTGTAATACAGCTTTGAATCAAATCCTCTGTTTAATATAAATGTTTTTTTAGCTCCGTCCTTAAGCTGGCTATAATCTTTCAAGTACTCATTTCTATTTGCTTCTGTAACAAAAATAAAACTGTCTGCTGCCTTTACTATCTTCTTTTCCATATTCTTTTCTATAATCTTTTTGAATATCAATGACTTCTGTCTTGTTGAATCCTTGAGCCACGGGTCACTCCAATATGTAATCCATGGTACATCCTTAAACTCTTTTTTTATTTCATATGCACATAAATGAGAAGATGGCGGTTCATGCATAGAAAAAATCACATCAAACTTTTCTTTTTCCATTAATACTTTTCCATATGCACCTGCTTTTTTAGACCATCCATAATACATATCAGGGATAACAAGAGAGTTTTTTATTTTTCTTAAAAACTTCTTTATAGTTCCATTGTTGCTTTTTACATGAGTATTTTCATTTGTATTAACAGATTTCTTAGGCATAAGTCTCTTAAATATAACTCCTCCATCTATAACGTGAAGTTTTATATTCCTATCCATCATATTTAATAATGCTTCATCATAGTAAACTGAATCCTTTGGAAAATTTACTGTTAAAAGATGAACCTCATTATCTTCTATTTCACTTAACTTATTTAAATACTGCAGGGTTTCTATTGCTGCGGAATTATTAATAAGCGGAGAATAACAGGCAATAAATAATATTTTCATATGTCCTCCTATCTGTAACTTTCCCATACATATTATTATCTTTAGTTTTACTAAAGTTGTTTGCTATTTTTTTATTTTTCTTAAAAACATATTCTTAAGTTCAATAACTTCCTGGATTTTCATAATATATCCTAAAATAAAATAAACCAAAATTCCTATAGCAGTTCCAGAACCAACAAGAAAAATTACATTCACTTTATCAGCAAGTATTTTAATTACAAGCATAATCACTACACCCATTATTATAGAATTTAAAATAATCATACAAATTTTATATACAACATCATTTATTTTAAAACTATGTTCTATCTTTATGATACTTCTAAGCAATAAAAGTGATGTTACAAACATTGCAATAACAGATGCAAGAGCTATTCCGAAAACCCCCAAATATTTTGAAAGTATCACATTTAACGATATATTACATATTACTCCTATAACTCCATTAAATGTAGTAATTTTTGTTTTACCCATTGAAAATAATGTTGAATTAAGTATGTCTCTCATGCCAGTGAAGAATATCCCAAATCCGTAGCCTATAAGTGCAGAAGTTGTTATACTGACTGCATACTCATCGAACTGTCCTCTTCCATATACCATTTGTACTATTTCTCGTCCGAATATTAATACACCTATTGTTATTGGAATCAGTAAAATTGCGAGATAGGTTATAGATTTCTTTAACATTTCTATAAATCCTTTATCATCACCACTATTTCTCATATTAGCCATAATAGGATATGCCACATTTGCTATTGATGTTGTTATAATTGTATTGATAAATATTATAAGCTTCTGACCATAATCCAGTGCTGATATAGAGCCAACAGGAAGTGAAGATGCTATTTTCTTGTCTACAATCATGTTAAGAGAATTAGCACCTGCACCAATAATAACAGGTATAATTAAAATAAGGATTTCATGAAGCCTCTTATCTCTAAGATTTATTAAGAACTTAAATCTATATCCATGAGTCATTAGTGATGGTATCTGAACCACAACTCTAAGGAAGTTACCAATAACATTTGCTATGGTTAATCCTACAATATCATACTTTCTAAAAATTAACAAATATACTATCATCGGAATATTGAAAAACAATCCAAGTATGGATGGAATAACAAAATCCTCATTTACCTGAAGCAGCGACGTAAAGCATGCATTTATAGATAAAAATAAAATGTTTAATAATGTTATCTTTGTTAATCTTGTTGCCAGAATTAATGCTTCATCTGAAAAACCGCCTGCAAGTATATGTACAATTTCTTTTGAAAAAATACTACTTACAATAAAAAAGAGCAGGGATACTATAAAAAGGATGTTAATTACGTTATTTGCAAATCTATACATCTCTTTTGAACCCTTTTTAGCTCTTATTCTGCTCAGCATAGGCAGAAAAGCAGTTGAAATTGCAAGTCCTATTAATGTAAATATGGTTTCAGGAATTGTAACTGCTATATTATAGGCATCTGTGTACATTCCTGCACCAAATCCACGCGCTATAAGCATATCACGTATAAATCCTACTGCTCTGCTTATAACAGATACTATCATTATTATAAAAGTAGATTTAATTAAGCTGCTTTCCTTTTTCATATTACACCTGTACTACTGCTTTCCTGCATTCCTATTTTTCATGACTATTAATAAAAATTTAGGTATTGATATAAGTCTCTTTATTCTGAATGGTTCTTTATAAACTCTGTAAAGCCACTCCATGCCCATAGAAATCATCCATTTGGGAGCTCTTTTTAAATTTCCTGCAAATATATCAAATACTCCCCCAACTCCCATATATATTTTTGTATCAGTAATATCCTTTATCTTTTCAATGAATATTTCCTGTCTTGGTGATCCCATTGCTACAAAAATTGCCCAAGGACTGTTTTCCTGTATATCTTTTATAATATCACTGCAGTTGTTCAAATCAAAAAATCCATTATGGTATCCGGCAATTTTTAATCCTGGATAATCTCTTTTTATATTTTCAACACACTTTACTACAACTTCTTCCTTTGCACCGAGAAAATAAACGGATTTTCCTTCTTTATCAGCTTTAATAAGAACTTCTTTTACAACATCTATACCTGCAATTTTTTCTTTGACAGGTTCTTTAATCAATTTAGATGCAAGTACTGTTCCAACTCCATCAGGTATTATAAGAGAATTCTTGTCATTAAAGCTCTTTCTCAGCATGCTGTTATTTAATCCATTAAAAAGCACTTCTGGATTCCCCGATATAATATTCACTTTATCCAGTCTATCAACATAATTCATAAGACTTTCTTTGTCCTTATTAAAGACATTAAATTCAAGTATCTTTGTAAACATATCCTACTCCTGTATTCTATACTGTTAACTCCAAATTTTCTTAAAGAACCATATCTTAATTTCACATTAATTTATCAGTAAATTGCATTGCGAATTAATTGGTTCTGTTTATCATTTGATCTATTTCTATCACAATTTCATCTTCTGGAGCAAGTTTCTTTGCTATATCTAAATTCAATCTTGCCTGTTCCATATCCCCTAAATTGTAGTAACACATTACAATATTAGTGCATATTTCAACTTCCCTTGAAGCTTCAAATGCTTTCTTGAAGTATTTAATTGCTTCTTCATAATCGTTTAGACATGCATAGTTCATTCCAAGTTCATTTACTACTTCAAGTATTCCAGACTCTATAGACATACTCTTATTCAAATAATGTATTGCCTTATTGTAATGCTGAATCTTTCTATAGCATACTCCAAGATAGTAATATATTAAAGGATTATCTGAAAATTCTTCCGATAATGGTGTAAGAAGTTCAATTGCTTTTTCTGGATTATCTTTAACAAGCTCTACTGCTTTCTCATATGTGCTTATATTTTCAACATCCTTAACTATGCTTTCTATTTCAGGTGTTACCTTTCCACCTTTATTTATGTATTCATTTATTTCCACTTCAGCACCCTTAAAATCTCCATCATCTTTTAAGATTAGTGCATTATATAAATGTGGTTCAGGACATTTAAAGAATTTTTCCTTACATAATTCAATATCTTCAGTAAAGAGATCAGTAAATCCTGAATCCTTTTCCCTTATTGCTTCTCCAACACTTAAAAGCTTTATCATTATTTCTTCTTCTTCCGTATATCTGTATAGGCCTTTAAGAAGAACATATGCATCTTCTAAATTATCTTTTTTTATGTTGTCTGCAATAAGGCTCTTTACACATTCCTCACTGTCTGGAATATATGTAAGTATTGTTCCATAATCATCAATATATCTTATATTAGGGTCTGCTCCAAATGCAGTAAACATTCCTTCAACAAAATAGTATATAGGAAGATTGCTTAATCTCAGTTCATTATCAGCATTTTTCGTAACATAATCTGCACTTATTGGAATATATAAATCTGGATTTTTAAACTCAACATACTCAGGCATATTTATGCTTTTCTTAAATCCATCTGCATTTACTTCAAGAAACAGCATCTTACTTAACTTATCTTTATACATTGTTTTATAATTACTCATTTTGCACCTCTTATTAATTGTCATTATAAATTATATGGTGAATTAATCTTTAAAAATCACACACTTTATAAATTATATCTTATATTATAATCTAAATTAGATAAATTTAATACTTTACTAAATATAAAATTCTATTTAATGCAATAATTTCACATTCACCGAATTCATATAAAATATTATACAATTAGAAATCATATATTTCCATTCATTATAAATATACATTTTAAGAGTGTAATATCAAAAAAATTGCTGCCACTAAGAGTGACAGCAATTTTTTTGATAATTAATTTAACTTGCCATTAATTATTTCCATTACTTTTTCTTCAAATCTTGCCATTTCATTTTCTGAGTTTTCTAAGCTATTTCCTTTTACAGCTAAGTAAACTTTCATTTTTGGTTCAGTACCTGATGGTCTTACTACAAAGTATGAATCGTCTGCTAAGATATATTTTAGTACGTTTGATTTTGGTAACTTGATATCAGTTTTAGTGTTGTTAACTGTATCATTTTCTATGCTTAACTTATAGTCAAAGCTCTTTACAACTTTTACTCCGTCAACTTCGCTTATAGGATCATTTCTTAATCCTTCTATACATGTAGCAATTTTTTCCTGTCCCTCTTTACCCTTTAATTCTAATGATACTAATTGTTCTTTGAAGTATCCATACTTTTCATATAATTCAATTAAAGCTTCATAAAGACTCTTTCCATGTTCTTTATAGTAAAGAGCCATTTCACATACTAACATTGATGCAATAACAGCATCTTTATCTCTTACAAAGTTTCCTGCAAGATATCCATAGCTTTCTTCAAATCCGAATAAGTAAGTCTTATCACCAGCATCTTCGAATTCTCTGATCTTTTCTCCAATATATTTAAATCCAGTTAATACTTCCATAAGTTCAACATCAAAATCTTCAGCAATGGCTCTTGCACCTTCAGTTGTAACAATAGTCTTTATTACAACACCATTTTCGGGAAGCTTGTTTGTTTCTTTTAATGAACTTAATACATAATGTGTTAAAAGTAAACCTGTTTGATTTCCTGTTAAAACTTTATATTCACCTTGGCTGTCTTTAACCACAACACCAATTCTATCACAATCTGGATCAGTACCAAATATTATATCTGGATTTTCTGTTTTAGCCATTTCTAATGCTAATTTAAATACATCTGGGTTTTCAGGGTTAGGATAAGATGCTGTTGGGAAGTTTCCATCTGGTAATTCCTGTTCCTTTACAACTTTAACATTTGAGTATCCTAATTGTTTTAAAACACTTCTTACTGGAATGTTTCCGGAACCATGTATTGGAGTGTATATTACGTTTAAAGTATCAGCTTTTTCTTTAACTAAATCTGTTCTTATAGCTAAACCTTTAACTTTTTCATAGTATACTTTATCTACGTCTTCACCGATATATTTTAATAATCCTTTTTCTACTGCAGCATTTTCATCAATATTTTTGATTTTTGAAAAATCATCTACAGCATTAACACAATTAATTATAGTTTTAGCTTTTGCATCTGTTACTTGTCCGCCAAATTCATCATAAACTTTGTATCCGTTATATATCTTAGGGTTATGTGATGCAGTTATTACTATACCACCAGAACATTTTAATTCTCTTACAGTGAAAGATAATACTGGTGTTGGTCTTAGACTTTCATATAAATAAACTTTGATGTTATTAGCACATAGTGTTAAAGCCGCTGATTTAGCAAATTCCTTTGACATATTTCTTGAATCATATGCAATTGCTACTGAAGGTTCACTAAAGTTATCATTTAAATAATTTGCAAATCCTTGTGTTGCTTTAGCAACTGTGTATATGTTCATTCTGTTGCTTCCAGCACCAATTACTCCTCTTAATCCACCTGTACCAAAATCTAAGTCCTGATAAAACCTATCTTCAATCTCCTTTTCATCAGATATGCTTCTTAATTCGCTTTTTGTTTCCTCATTGATAATATCCGAGTTAATCCATTCGTTATATTTTTCTTTATAGTTCATTTTATGTTCCCTCCCCATTTTTTCTCAGTTACATTATACAATATTTCCCTTCAATAAAAAATAGTTTTAAATCCAAGTCTTTAATTATTGTAAATCTTCCTAAAATATAAATGTCATAATATATATTTTTTAGTACAAATATCACAAAAATATTTTTGCCATATTAAAATAAAAATTGAAATTATAAATGTAAAACAGATAATATTGCACATTGTTTCATTAACTGACTTATTCTTTTCTTCTATAATCTGATATATTCTCAGTGTATCATACTTTATTTTAAGCAATAAAATAGCTGATATGCTTTTTACCATTATTTAAAGCATATCAGCTATTATTATACTTCATAATTGTACACTTATCTACAAAAAATTATCATATTCATATTTCCTTACAAATTAGCCAAAAAATTTTGTAAATAATTTTATTTAATTTCTTCTTCATCACCTTCTGGAATAAACTGCTCTGTAACTACTGATGCACATATGCTTGATAAATCATCAATTATTGAAATTTCAGAACCTATTTCTAAATCTGAAATTTTATATACACTGCCAATTTTAGCTTTAGATACATCAATATCAATTACCTTTGGTAAGTCTTCAGGCTTGCAAGATACTTTTACAGAATCCTTCTGGCTTTGTAATACAACTCCTTTTTTACTCAAGAAGTCTTTTCCATTAAATCTTATAGGAACTTCTGCAACAACATTTTCATTACCATAAACTTCTTCTAAATCTATGTGCATTACCTTATGTGTTAATGAATCCTTTTGAACATCCTTTATTATTGCTTTACCAGAATATCCATCCAAGTCAAAATTGACAACACCATGCTCTCCAGTAATGCTTAATTCGCTGACTAAATCCATTTCCCCAATTTCAAACATCATGCTTCCAAGCTTTTTTCCATATATAACTCCAGGAATCTTGCCGTGTTTCCTTTCTTTTTTTGCACTATTAGATGAATTTTTAATTCTTTTATTTAAAATTAATTCCTCCATTAATAATCCTCCTTAAATTTCATAATTACTAATCATTTTTTAATTATTTCTCATTTAAGGAATTTTTATTCATACTTCATAAAAGTTTTTTAATGAAATATAAATGAACAAAGCTTTATAACTTTATAAAATATAATTTAATATTCAAAATAAAAATAAGAGTGGTTAGAGCAGAATCATTTTTCTGCTTTAACTACTCTCATTTCATTAATTGATTATCTTATATTCTATTCTTCTGTAGATTCATCTTCTTGTTTTTCATCTAAAACGATTGATCCTATAACGCTTGATAAATCATCATCTACAGCAACTTTATCGCTTATTTGTAAATCATTTAATGTGTATACTGTTCCTGCCTTTCCTTCTGAAACATCTAAGTCAAATTCCTTAGGTAAATCTAATGCAGTACAAGTTACCTTTACTAAATCTTTTTGAACCTGTAATATTAATCCCTTGCTTTCAAGAATTCCTTTTCCTGAAATCTTAATACTTACTTCTGTTGTCACCTTTTCTTTATCTGAAACTTCTTCTAAGTCCATATGAATTACTTTGTTTCCAAAATGATTTTTTTGAAGTTCTTTGATTACAGCTGTACCTTTTTTCCCTTCAAGATCAAAGTGTAATACTCCATGTTCTCCTGAAAGCGCTAATTCCTTTTCTAGTTCTACTATATTTACATCAAATAATGCATTTCCAATCTCTTTTCCGTAGATAACTCCAGGAATAACCCCTCCTCTTCTTTCTCTTTTGGCACTATGACCATGTCCTTTAACTCTTTTAGTTAATACTAGTTCCTCCATTGTAAACATCCTCCCTTAGAAAATTTAATGATTTTAATAATTCTTTTATTCTTAGATTATTTAAATCATGAGCTTACGATGAATGGAACATATAGGCATATAAAAATCATAAGGTTTAATATGCTTATAATGATTAGTCTTATCTGAAGAATTGTGAAAAGATAAGATTAATTTGCAATTAAAATTTAACATTTTCCTCGCCTCTAATTCATCTAATTTATATAACCTTATTTATTATTTTTACATATCCATTATACCACTTTTATTGCATTTTAGGTATTTTTTATTTATTTTGTAATATTTTCTTAATTAACTTCTTTCTATCCTTACTTTGCTTCCACCATTTCCACATTCAGCAGGTGAAACTATAAGTTTGACAGGAACCCTGTTCTTTATACTCTCAACATGGCTGATTATTCCAACTTTAAGCTTATCATTATGAATCCTCTCCAATGAAGTCATTACAACTTCTAAAAGTTCATCATCCAAAGTACCAAAGCCTTCATCCAAGAAAAATAACTCTAGCGGTGCAGTCCCCTTAAGCTGAATCTGTGCTGATAAAGCAAGTGCCAACGATAATGATGCAAGAAATGTTTCTCCTCCAGATAGTGTACTTGCATCTCTTCTAGCTCCTCCATTTTTATAATCCCTTATTATAAACTTTCCATTTTCATCTACTTCAAGTCCATAATTTCCATGTGTAATTTCCTTGAGCCTCTTTGATGCTTCTAGTGATATATATTTAAGCTGATGTGCGGCAACAAATTCAACAAACTTCTTACCCTTAAATAATTTTTCCAGATCTTTAAGTAATCCTAATTTGTGTTCTAAAATACTTTTTTCTTCCAATAACTCTTTCTGCTCTTTTAATTTTTCATTAATACGTGCAACTTCATCTTTTAATTTTATTACTGATTCATTAAGGGTATTTATTTCTTCACTCTTCGAATCTTTAAGTCTTCTGCATTCTTCATACTGTTCTCTGCTTATTCTTTTATCACCAATTTTATTATTTAAATTATTAAGTGCTCCCTCAATTTTTGATAGATTTTCTTTGTATGATTCAACTTCTTCCTTTAATTTCAACAAGTCCTCTTTTTTCACTGCACTGGCCTTTACCTCGTCTATTGATTCAAATCCCTCACCATCTGCTGCATTATTCATTGCATTTTCTTCATTTTCTTTTCTTTCACTTAATGTTTTATCTTTACTTTTTGAAGATATAAATCTTTCCCTGCATTCTTTAAAAATATTATCTATTTCATTTTTTTCTTTTTCTGCAGTATTGTAATTATCATTTATTAATTTTATATCAGACTGTATTTTAAATAGTAGCTCATCCATATTTTCATCATTGCCTATTTTGGATTTTATTGATTCAGACTTTTCTTTTTTATTCATTTCATATGAATTAATTTCAGTTTCTTTTTTTATTATTTCTTCACTTAAAAGCTTTATTTCTTTATCATATTTTTCTCTATCATTATCCATAGCTTCAAGTAGTTTTCTATTTGTGCTTATTTCATTTGAAATTTTACTTCTTTCTGTTTCTATTTTTCTTATTTCATTATTCTTTTCTCTAAAGTTTTCTACAGATATTTCATTTTTTAATTTTTCTATTTTATCACTCAAAATCTGTCTTTCATCTTTGATTTCATTCACTTCTTTATTCATAGATGCAAGATGATTCTGATGAGATCTTAGAGTACTTCTTAAAGCTTTTATATCACCATCCTGCTTTTCACGGTTGATTTGAATATGGTTTAGCTCATTTTCAAGTTTTTCTTTATTCTTATTATAACCTTCTATGGATGTCTTTAGCTTTTCAAAGTCAGCTTCCAAGGTTTCTAATGATTTTTCCTTAAATTTGTCACCTAATTTATTAATATCATCCTGACTTTCTTGAATATTTTTAATAAATGATGACAGCTCAGTCTTTTCCTTGATGATATCATTGTTTATTTCTTTGATATTATTTTCTTTAGCACTCAAATCTTCTTCGATTGCATGAAGATTAAACTGAATATTATCTGATGCATCTTCCTTTAGATTATGATGAATAGATCCACATACTGGGCATGCCTCTCCATCTTTTAACTCAGCTCTAAGCTGCACTGCCATAGATTCACGTAATGCGCTGTTATGTTTCTCCTTAAGACCTTTAAGCTCATCTTCTTGTAATCTTAAAGCACTTTCTTTTTCGCTAATACTTTTTTCTAAAAGCTCTTTTTCTTTCATGAACTTATTTATATCAGCTGTGAGCCTGTTATAAGTTTCATATTTAAGACTGCAGTCACCTATAAACTTTCTTTTATCTAAAAGAACATTTTGATCTCCAGGACAATTTTTGATCAACATCTCAAGGCTTTCTTTTTTATCTTTTATTTCATTATCAATTTTCTCAAGACTTTCCTTTATTCCTTTTCCATCACGAATTGTACTCTTTATTAATTTATTAATTTCTTCAATCTTCTCTTGTCCTTGACTTAAACTTCTATCTATTTTGCTTATGTTTTCTTCAAGAATCAATCCGTCTTGTACTTTTTCCTTAAAGCTCTCATCTATCTTTAAGCTTTCATTTTTTTCTTCAAGATCATCTATTGCTTTATTTTTTTCTTTTATTGCATCCTTAAGCTTTATAAGCTTATCATTATCTTCACTAAGCTTATTTTCATATTTTTCTTTCTTAATTTTTGCTACACTAAGCTTTTCCTCAATTGCAATTAAAGCTTTTTTGTCTTCTATTGCATCTTTGACCTTCTGCTCATTAATTAGTAGTCCTGATAAATTCTCATCTTTCTCCTTCCTTGCATTATTCCACTTATTTTCAACTTCTTCTTTTTGCTTGGAAATATACTGTATTTTATTATTCAGTTCTTCAAGCAATGACTTGTTTTCATTATAAGATTTCACTGTATTTTCATATGCTTTAATATATGGAATAACTTTTTCTGCACTTTCTCCAAGCTTAATCCTTTGCTTCATGTCCTCAATGATTTCATGTTTTTCCCTTAAGATCTGTTCTCTTTCTTGGTACTGGCTTAGCTCAATCTGTAAATTCCACAGTTCTTCATTTTCTTTATCCTGTTTCTCTATTGCATCAAGTTCTTCTTTAAGTTTTACAAAGTCAGCTTCATTTTGCTTAAGGATTTCTTTGTTTTCTTTCAGCTTATCAGTAGTTATATCCTCATATCCTTTTAATTGACCTTCAAGAATGCTGCCTTTTGTGTTTTCTTCTTTTATTTTTGAGAATAATTTTATTGAAAGTTCATCTCCATACTGTTCAAGATTAAATAATCTTTCAAGCATTTCTCTTCTTTCCTTACCTTCAAGCTTTAAAAATTCACTGAACTTTCCCTGGGGAAGTACTACAGTCCTTGTAAAATCCTCTATATTGAGTCCTATTATCTCTTCAACTTTTTTATTTATGGCCTTTACTGAATCTGCCAATACCTCTTCCTTATTTTCATTTGTTATATCAACAAGCTTACATTTTCCACTATTAATACTTCCATCTTTTTTTCTTCTGAATTCCCTGTCAATTGAATATTTCCTTATTTCTGCTCCTGATATCTGAAATTCAAAGCTGACATTTACTCTGTCACAATTAGTATTTATAAAATTTGAACTCTTTCTTGCCATACTTCCATATAAGGCAAGAGTTATACCATCCAAAACTGTTGATTTTCCACTTCCCGTAGGTCCAAAAATACCAAACAGTCCTCTGTCCGTGAGTTTTATAAAATCAATATTCTGTTCTTCCTGAAAACTGTTAAGTCCTTTTATTTTAAGCCTGATTGGTTTCATCTTCATCACCTTCTTCACTTATGATTGATAATAATAAATCTACTACTTCTTTTTCCGGCTCAACATCACGTTCTTTTTTATAAAATTCCCTGAATATTTCTTCAAAAGGTTTTTCCTTTATATTTTCAGAGTCAAACTCAGTATCATCTTCACCTTTTATTTTTGGCGTAATTTCTAATATATCTCTTTTAAAATCCTTCATTGCCTTAATTTCATCTTCTCTAATAAATCTATCTGTGTCTATTTCAAGATAAACCCAGCACTCACGTTCCTTATTTTCATCACATTTTCTTATGGCATCTTCTATACTGCTGCATTTCCATACTTCAATAGGTTTGTATATTTTTAGCTTGACTTCATTTATCGTACATTCTTTATTTGGTTCTGCATCTATAATAAAACACTTTTTATCATAATTTATTTCTTTTTTATTATAATGAATAGGCGACCCTGAATACCTAGCTCTTTTATTTGTTCCTGGCACAATCTGTGGTTTATGAACATGCCCCAAGGCAATATATTGAGCTTCATCAGGGAAACAGCTTCCATCAACAATATAGCTTCCTCCAAGCTGAATGCTTCGTTCAGAACCGCCTTCTTCACTTCCCATTGCAAATAAATGTGATACAGCAAGATTTATAGTATCTTCCTTATAATGTACTTTCAAATTATTGAACAATTCAAATATTCTATCACTATAGGATTTAGCTTTCTCTTCATCATCATCCATGCTGTTATATATAACCTCATTCAGTCTTCTCTCACTTGGATACGGAACTGTTAAGATAACACTTCTTTCACCATTAATCTCTATTTCAATAAATCCTTCTCCGGATTCAATCACTTTATTTCTTCCATATTCACCGCAGGGTATAACTGTTTTAGGTGTCCCAACCATAATTATCCCATGATCTCTGGCTAGAGGACCTGCTGCTACAAGTCTTTCAGGACTGTCATGATTTCCACTGATAACTATTGTAATTCTCTCTCCATCTCTAGAAAGCTGCTTTAATGTATCGTAAAACATTTTTTCAGCTCTTGCTGGAGGATTAGGGCTGTCATAAACATCTCCTGCTATTATTATCAGATCTATATTATTTTCCTCAACTATATTTACAAAGTCCTTTAAAAACATTTCCTGTTCATCCATTCTGCTCTGGCCTTCTAAATTCTTTCCAAGATGCCAGTCTGCCGTATGCAATATTCTCACAACTAACTCCTCCTCACTTTTATCAAATTATGTTCTTCTAAATATGATTATAGCGTAAATCATAATAATCTTAATACATTTATTTTTAATGATTATATTTTCATAAAAGCAAATGCAGATACTGCTCATAAAAGTAGTATCTGCATCCTATTATCATGATAACTATATAAAATAATTTGACTTTTTAGTTTAATTCTCCTTTTAATAAAGATTCTGTTCTAAAATATCAACATATTCGTCAATCATTTTTAATTTTGTATGATCATTAAATGACTCATCCTTTAAAAGGGATTTGACTTTTGTAACTGTTTCGCATAATTTTTTATATTCATTTATTTCTATTCCTATAGCACTCATATTCTACACTCCCATTATAATCTCGTATATAATAAGTATCTGCTTACTATAAATATATATTCCTAAAAACTATATCTAAAAATATAATAAATTATGTATTCACCTTTTATATATTATGTCTGTAAACCTCTCTATAAATATTATCTTTGATAACCTTAAATTCATCTTGTTCAATCTTTTTCCCATAACTCATTATCTTTAATGGAAAAAATGGCTTTCCATCCTGCAATGGCGGCTGCAGATAATCATAATCATTTAATTTCATGCCCATTCTTTCATAATATTTAATTCTTCTCAATGAAATATCATCTTCTGGAAGTTCAACTTCAAGAAGCGTTAATTTTTCATTGTTACTATTACTATTTAAATAATTTCTAAAAAGACTTGTTCCTATCCCATTACCTCTAAGATTATCATCTACAGCAAAATGTTCTATAAAATTAAAGTCTTCAAATCTCCAGAATGCTAAAAATGCACATACCTTCTGTTCTTTATCCTTATAACCTATAACATTGTACATAGTATTATCAAAAAGATTTTTCTGACCTTGATAATCTCGTATTTCTATGCTTGGAAATGAACCTTTCATAACTTCATAAAAACTATCAAAATCATCAACTGTTATGTTGTCAAATATATATTCTCTCATTTTCTGCTCCCAAATCATTAAATATAATTTAATATGTTGATTTATTATATCATAATTATGAAAAATTTTTTTCATTTTTATAAAACTCATTATATTTTAATCTGCCCATTTATGGACTGGAATAGATGTTTTCTTTTACTTTTTAAAATTTAATAGATATTTTTAATGCTTATAAAATAAAAAACTGATGCAGGAGATATTATGCTTCCTGCACCAGCTTATTTTATATAACTGAGATATTTTTATTTATTTTCTTGAATGTTCTTATGATAATTATAAATATAAAACGGTATTCCTATCAGCATTAGTATGAATCCCCACATTACAGTTTCTGCACCGGATCCATATATAGTCCAAACTGTATATGCAAATGCCAATAATGGTATTATTGATTTCTTTATAAACAGCTTTAATGTAAAATTCTTTTCATTTTTAAACATAAGCATTATTTCTGCAGCAACAGTTAAAAGATAAACTGGGAGGAACGATAATGTTGCAAGTATTGTTATAAAAGTAAATGCTGATACCATCCCCTTTTGGTAATTCATCACCAGAAGTATATTAACTAATACAGAACCTATTATTAAAGAGTTAACAGGAGTACCATACTTAGGATGCAGTTTGCCGAAGAATTTTGGGAATACTCCATCTTCTCCTGCTGCAAATGAAACCCTCGCAGTTGATAATATCCATCCTATTGTTGTTCCTAATATACATACTACAACTGCTACTGTAAGTATCTTTCCAACATTGCTTCCAAGTGCTCTTGTTATTATATCTGTAAGCGGTGCAGTACTTACTGAAAGTTCGCTATTTGACATAGCTCCCATACTACCAACACTTATCAAAATATATATTACAGCTGCAATAATAAGTCCATATATAGTACTCTTTTTTACATTCTTTTCAGGATCCTTAAGTTCTCCTGCTGTTACTGTTGAACTTTCAAGACCTACAAATGCCCATAAAGTCGAAGTAGCAGCTAAAGAAACAGTAGATAATCCTTTTCCTTCTGGATTTAAAGGCATTAAATTAATACTGTCAAAATTCCAGAATGCTATTATTATAAATAGAGCAAAAAATCCTATTTTGAATACTGTTACAAAACTTTGGATTTTACCAGCCTGTTTTACTCCGACTATATTTAATATGGTTATAGCCCATAAAATTCCACTTGTAAAAATTATAGATATTAATGGATTATTTAAAGCTGGTATTACTGCAGATGCATAACTTGATATTGCAACTATGATCGCTGCATTTCCAATCCATGAACCATTCCAATATAACCATGCACTTAAAAAACCTGCAAACTCTCCAAATGCTTCTTTTGTATACTGATATGCTCCCCCTGTTGATGGATATTTTGATCCTAAATTAGCAAATGAAACCGCTATTAATATAGATCCTAGTGTTGTAAGTATCCATGCTATTATTGTAGGCATTGGACCTGAAACCTGTGCAAGGGTTGCTGGCAGCATAAATACCCCCGAGCCTATCATATTGCCGCAAACAAGCATAGTAGCCATAAACAGACTTATTTCTTTCTTTAGATTCTTCTCTTCCATATTTCCTCCTATGTTTATATATACTCTCTCTTCAATATAATTTTTATTATCTCATTTTAATCTGAATAATATTACACTCCGAAATTATATCATACATACATATTGAAATAATAAATTTTAGTCGATTTATGTATTTGCAAATCCCTCCTTTAAACTTTTAATATATATTCACTTTTAATTTATAAATTTTAATATATTATTATTCATAATTGTACTTAAACTTTAAGTTTATATACCACAATTTTTATTTTTATACATAATATGAATATTTTCTTCAAATTATCTTGTAATATTACATACATTTTAATTTTCACACCATATAGACACCATGATAAAAAAGCCGTGCTTAATACATATTATAAAGCACGACTTTTTATCTTCTTATTAATATTACATTTTGGCAAGAATATGTTCAACTTCTTCCATTGTAAGGCCTGTAGCTTCTGAAATCTCGTCTATTTCTTTAAATCCCATAAGATCCTTAGCAAGAGAAATCATAAGTCTCTTAACATTTATTTCAACACTTTCAGGAAGATCAGACATATCAGATAGATTTTCAGTTAAATCAAAATACTCAGTTTCCTCATCATTTTCTTCTTTGAACAATCTGATTTTCTTTGCTTTTTCTCTATTATATCCATTAAGGTATACTAGTTTTTTCTCGCTTTCTTCTAAATCCTCATCAGATATCACATCGATTCCTTCCTGTTCAAGAACATATGCTGTAACACCTTTTCCCTCAATCTTATTTCCTGAAAATGTTCCATCATAAACAAAATTGCATCCGCATGAAGGACTTCCTTCTTTAAGTATCGCTTTATTTATTCCCGCTTCCTTTGCTATTCTTAAAGTCTCATATGCACCATCTAAAAACTGCTTAGTAACATCTTTTCCTGTATTATCAACTGCTTTTCCTTCATCTTCAACAACACTTTTTGCAGATGAATCCAGCTCAACTGGATTTCTTGGCGTAGATAATCCACCAAGCTGTTCAGGGCATACAAGAATTGCTTTCCCCTCCTTAAACAGCTTCATACACTTTTCATTCAAGTTATTTTTTCCACTGTATTTACAATTTACTCCACATAAACATGCACTGATAATATATATTTTAACCACCCCTTTTTTCAGTTGAGAGTTAATAGCGGAAAGTTGAAAGTTAAGTTTTTAAATATATCTAAATCCGTTTAATTTTATAATATTAACTAATTTATTCGAAGCAAAAATACGCTCCTGAATCTAAACTAATTAAATTATTCTAGATATTTCATACTTAACTCTCAACTATCAACTGCCTTAAGCTTTAAGCTGAACTACAGTAACTCCATCTCCGCCTTCACCATATACTCCAAGTCTGAATGATTTAACATGAGGATGTCTCTTAAGCATTGCTGTTATTGCATTTCTTAATACACCTGTACCTTTACCATGTACGATTGTAACTTCACCAAGATTTGCTCTATATGCATCATCAAGATATTTATCTGCTTTATAGCATGCTTCTTCTGAATCTAATCCTCTTAAATCTACTCTTGATTCTATATTGCTTAAGTTAAGTTTTACTTCTCTCTTTTTCTTAACTTTTTCTGCCTTAGTAACTTTAGTCTTTCTTAAATCCTTAAGCTTTACATTTATCTTCATTATTCCAGCTTCAACCTGAACATCTCCCTTATTATCAGGCATAGAAATTATTACTACTGTCTGGTTTAATGAAGGCAGGAATGCTTCCATACCAAGTGTTACGTTGGTTATTGGTTCTCCTTCATTTTCCTTCATTGTATGAAGACCTTTTTCCTTTTGTTCAAGACTATCTTTAAGCTTTTTACGTTCTTCTTCAAGTCTTGCTCTTCCTCCACCTTCAATACCCATTTTTTCTAAGGCTCTCATTGCCTTTAGTATTTCATCAGCTTCTTCTTTTGCATTTGCAATTATTTCCTTTGCTTCATGTCTTGCATCCATATATGCTTTGTCTCTTGCTTTTTCCAATCTTTTAAGCTTATCTTCATATCTTGCCTTAAGCTCTTCTGCTTCTTTTTTAAGAATTTCTGCTTCTCTTGCTTCTTTCTTAGCAACTATGCTCTTTTCCTGTAAATCCCTTATAAGATTTTCAAACTGAAGATTTTCTTCTGACATATATGCTTTAGCTCTTTTTATAACCCCTTCAACAAGTCCTAATCTCTTTGAAATTTCAAATGCATTTGATTTACCTGGAACTCCAATAAGAAGTCTATATGTAGGTCTTAATGTTTCTATATCAAATTCAACAGAAGCATTTTCGACTCCATCAGTTTTTAATGCATATGCCTTTAATTCACTATAGTGAGTTGTTGCTATTATTCTTGCTTTTCTGCTTCTCAACGTTTCTATTATTGATACTGCAAGTGCAGCACCTTCTGCTGGATCGGTTCCCGAACCAATTTCATCAAATAAAACCAGTGATTTATCATCTACATATTTCATTATTTCAACTATATTAGTCATATGAGACGAAAATGTTGAAAGACTCTGTTCAATACTTTGCTCATCGCCGATTTCAGCAAAAACTTCAGTAAAGAAAGATAACGATGAATTATCACGTGCAGGTATTAAAAGGCCGCTCAATCCCATAATATGAAGAAGTCCTACCATTTTTATAGTAACAGTCTTACCACCTGTATTAGGTCCTGTAATCATAAGTGTATCAAATTCATCGCCAATATAGACATCTGAAGGGATTACCTTATCATCATCTATCATAGGATGTCTTCCACTATAAATATGAAATCTTCCATCTTCTCTTATGATAGGTCTTACTGCATTTAATCGCTCTCCATATCTTGCTTTTGCAAAAATAAAATCAAATTCAACAAGCATTTTAAAGTTACTTAAACACTGTTCAGAGTTTTCCTTTACCTTTAATGAAAGTTCAGCAAGGATTCTATCTATTTCAGCCTTTTCTTTTAATACCAGTTCTCTTATTTCATTATTTAAATTTACAAGACTCATTGGCTCAATAAAAAATGTTGCTCCCGTCGAACTCTGATCATGTACTATTCCAGGTACAGCACTTTTATACTCAGATTTGACAGGAATAACATATCTGTCGCCTCTCATAGTGTATAAATCATCCTGAAGATATTTTGAATGACTTCTCACTATAGAACTTATTTTTTCTCTTACAGAAGAATTCTTTTCTTTTAGGCTTCTTCTTATGTTATATAGAGTGCTGCTTGCCTTATCACTTATTTCTTCCTCTGAAACTATTGATCTTTCAATGTCATCTTCAAGAGTCTTAACAGGAGTTAAAATATAAGCCAAATCTTCTAGTCTTTCATAAGACTTTTCAAATTCTTCCCTTTTAAAAAACTCCTTCATATTCCTTGCAGCTCTTAATGTACTTCCAATCTTAAGAAGCTGTCCTGGTGTTAATGTACCACCTTTTCTCGCTCTTTCAATACCTTCATGTATATCAAAAAGACCTTCAAGCGGTGGATTTCCTTTATCAAGGATAACTTCTAAAGCTTCGTTTGTTTCTTCAAGCTTATTGTTGATCTCATAAACATTATCATAAGGAGCAAGTTCTGCTATCCTTTGTTTACCAGCATTTGTACGTGCATATTTCTGTATCTTATCTTTTATTTTATTAAATTCTAATATTCTTAAACTCTTTTCATTCATAAAAACACCCCTATCATCAATTGAGAGTTGAGAGTGGAAAGTTGGCAGTTAAGAATGATATCATTTGAGTATATCTTAAATAATAATTCAATAAAATTCCTTTGGAATTTTCCCCTTAACTATCAACTATCAATTATCAACTTTCAACTGTCTTATTCCACGCCTCTTCTATAGTGGCCTTTTGTATATGTTCTGTTTTCATTTTTCTTTCCTGAATTTACTTGTGATAAAACATCCTTCACTTCTTCATAGCTTTCATCTAAAAAGTCTACTCTGAAGTTTTCAATATTAAATGTCTTCATTTCTTCTGCTTCTTCAATTAAGTTTATTGGAAGAGAATTTAATATATGGCTTCTGCAGTGATTATCACATAATACCCTGAACTTTTCATTCATTCTGTCTATTAATGTAAAGTTATCCTTAATACATGGCATGCTACATTCTTTCTTTGAAGTTTTGTTTCCAAAAGTACTTCCTACTGGGCAGTATTCACTTACCATAAGTTCAGTTTTACCATAAATATTTACTCCTACTTTACATTTGATATCCTTCATTACTTCCTTGATCTCTTTTCTGTTAAGCTCTAAGCTCAAGCATGGGATATCAACATCTTCACTATAGAATTCAGCACCTTCATGATTGTATATATTTAGCTTGTAATCACCAATTATAAACATTGAATCCTTATACTTTCTGATAATACCTGCATTAGATGTTATTAACCCTCTAATATATGGCGATAATTCATCGATTACTTTTGTGATGAAATCAAATTCCTGTTTGATTATTTCTGGTACCTTTAAATAAATATTTTTATTATGATTTATTTCCTTTAATTCTTTTACATCGCCCTTATTTAATGATCCTTTTATTCTGCTATAAAACACATTAAGTGCAATATTTTCTACAAAATCTTCTTCCATTAATGCTCTAAGCTGTTCCTTGGTTACACAACTATATATGTATCCAAGCTTTCCGTTAAATTTAGATGGAGTAACATGTGCTTCTTCCATTACTCTTTTTCTTCTATAAGAACTTGTAGTATCCTTTAAAATATTTTCAAATAATTCTCTTCTTAGATTGTTTAATGATGCAATTCTTATAAATCCTTCATCAAAAACATTGAAGATTATGTTATCAAATTTATATGGTATTTCACCAGATTTTTTTAGGGATTCTTCTACTCTCTCTCTGCTTAAAGGCTTGCTTGATGCTTCTTCTATTATATCTCCATAAACCTTATATTCCTTGCCGTTGAATGTAGTCTTCAAAATAATAGGAGCATTGACTTTAAATTCTACTTCTCCTGTAAGTAAAACTTTTCTCTTATATGGCTTTAAATAGTCATGAAGTTCATCAAATAATTTTTTATCTGACATCTTGAATAATCTATAGCCCTTTTTATATCCACTGCTTGGGAAAAGCTTAACTCTATCGCCTTCGTATGCTTCTTTTACTTCTTTTCCTTTCAGCATTATTTTGCTTAAAGTGAATCCATCATCTTCAAATCTTATTCCGTCTCCTAAAGCAACGTCAGCTTCTAAAATAACTTCGCCATTTTCCTGAACCTTGCCTATAAATACACCTGTATTTTTTGCATAATTAAAGCTCATCATATCCTTACCTGTATTTTTATAAAGGTAAGCTTTTGCAAATCCCTGTCTGTTGAACAACTGTGCAAGTTGATTTTTTCCCTTAGCCAAGTCAAACTTAGTATGTTTTTCAACTTTGTCTATTGCTTTTCTATAGTTTTGTGTAACTCCAGCAACATATTCAGGTTTCTTCATTCTTCCTTCAACCTTTAATGAAGAAGTTCCACTTTTTATTATTGCATCAATGTCTTCAATAAGACATGTATCTTTAGGACTTAAAAGATAACCCTTCTTTTCCCCTGAAGTTTCACCCTTTAATGTGTACTGCATTCTGCAGCTTTGAGCACATCTTCCTCTGTTACCGCTTCTTCCGCCAATCATAGAACTCATTAAACACTGCCCTGAATAACATACACATAATGCACCATGGACAAATATTTCTGTTTCTATTCCAAGATCAGTAGATATGTGTTTAATTTCATCTAAAGATAATTCTCTTGATAAAACTATTCTTTGAAGTCCCTTTTCTGTAAAATACAAAGCACCTTCACCATTATGTACTGTCATTTGAGTTGAAGCATGAAGCTCAAACTCTGGATAGACCTTCTTGCTTAAATTTATCAAGCCTGTATCTTGAATTATTAAAGCATCAACTCCTATTTCATATAAATATCCTACATATTTTAATGCCTCTTTTAATTCATTCTGCTTTAAAAGAGTATTCATTGTCACATAAACTTTAACGCCATAACTATGAGCATAATCAACTGCTTTCATCATAGTTTCATTATCAAAATTTGAAGCATAAGCTCTTGCTGAGAACTTGCTTCCTCCAAGATATATCGCATCAGCTCCATTATTTATGGCAGCAATTAAACTGTCCATGCTTCCTGCTGGAGCAAGTAATTCTACGTTTTTCATATAATTTCTATGTCCTCCTAAAATACCTTGTAAAAAGATATTCTTATTTATCATTTTAATAATATACTAAATTCAAAAAAATGCAAATATAGCATTAAAGAAGGTACTAAATGAATCATTATAGTACCTTCTTATTTTCTGCTTACTTATATAATATTATTTTAAGTTCTTTTATTTAACTGGAGTTTTCAATATAATCTTATTTAGATTTATTTTCTCTTTACTACTATTGGGCCTACCTGCTCTTTTTTAGCTTTTGCAAGTTCAATTTCTGCATCTATAACTTTAGCCTGTAATTCAAACATTCTATGCTGGAATGATTTCGAATCTTCAACAAGTGCATCATTTTCACTTGAAAGTTTGTTTTTTTCTTCTTCAAGCTTTGATATAGCAGTATTTAATTCATCTATTGAATCCTTGCTGTTTGCAAGTTCAACTTCATATTTATTTATCTTGTCAACACAGTTATTATAGTCTTCTTTAATAATCTGAATTTGCTCAGTTGTATCTTTTATTATATTTTCTTTTTCTTCGATTTCTCTCTTAAGCTTTAAGAAAATTCCCTGCTTATCTTCCAATTCCTTTTCAAGTCTTGAAACCGCTCTCACCTTGCTTGCAAGATCTTCATTTATCTTTTTCAACTGCGTTTCTCTAGTTTCAAGGCTTAGGTTTAAGGTATTGATTTCCTCTTCCTTCATTTTAATATCATTATTGTTTTGTTCTTCCATCTTTTCTATTTCATTGATAAGCTCTGCATTTTTAACTTTTGAAGTATTTAAATCTTGTTCAATTATAGATTTTTGCTCAATAACTTTTTCTAACTGCTTAGATAACTCATCATTTATATCTGTCATTTCACTCAATTCAGTATTAAGCTTTTCCTGTTTATCTTTTAAAGTGCTTATTTCAGACTCAAGCATCTTTCTTGTATCATTTAAAAGATTAATTTCTGAAGACATAGTCTCCTGTTCCTTATTTAAACTGCTAACCTTTTCCTTATATCTGCTTATTTCTTTTTCTGTTTCATCAAATAATTCATTAAGCTGTTTATTTAATTCAGCCTTCTCAAGATCTCCATCTTTAACCTTTTTGCTTAAATCCTCACACTTTTCTTCTGATTCCTTCAATGCAGTGCTCAAATTCTTTTCTGATACTATCATTTCTTCTATCTTGTTCTTTAAAGCTTCTTTTTCATTTGCAGTTTTTTGTGAAAGCTCATCATAAGTCTTTATCTGAGACTCTAATTTCTTTTTATATTCTTGAAGCATCTTATCATTTTCTTCATATAATTTATTAAGCTCGCTTAATTCAAGCTTACAGTCATTATAATCCTTAGATAATAATTCATTTTTAGACTTTTCTTCCTGTAAATTTTCAGTTAGTTCTGCTATATGGTCTTCCATATTTACTTTCTGAGTTGCAAGATTTTCTTTAACATTTTCAAGTTCTGACTGTAATGTAGTAGTCTTTTCTTTTAAGTTTTGATTTTCTTCGTCTAGATTTACCTTAGTAACATTTATTTCTTCAAGTGCTGCAGCTATTTCTAAGTTAGAGTTATTTACACTCTTTAATTCTGCTGAAAGCTTTTCCTTTTCATCTGTTACTGCTTTTAGCTTGTTTGTTAAATTATTTATTCTATCATTTGCCTGTTGAAGCTCCCTGCTTAATCTATGTTCTCTGTTCTTTGAATCATCAATTTTCTTATAATTTATTTTATTAGCTTCCCTTACTTCACTTAATTCCTTAGTTAAAGAATCAACTGCATTTTTTCTCTTTTTTGATTCTTCATTTATTGCCTTATTATCCTTAATAAGCTTTTCATTTTCTAGCTTCAACTTATCTATTTCTTCGCTAAGCTTGTTATATGTCACTTCCTGATTCTTATACCTTTCGTGAAGTTCAGCTTCTTTCCTTCCAAACTCTTCCTCAATACTTGTCTTTTCTTTAACCATACTGTTTAATTTCTCATTATAATTTTCAATATTTTTCTTTAATAAATCTCTCTCTTTTTCAATATGCTCTTTTTCCCTTATAGTCTTATCAAGCTGCTCATCAGATTCATATAATTCATCTGCAATATTTACTGCAGCTAGAACTGTTGCAGCATTTGTACTCAATCCAGATTTTTTAGACATTATTTCTTTAATTCTGCTGTCAACATAACTTGCTACCCCTAAAAGATATTTTTCATCTTTTTCCCCTTTTAAATTATAACTCATACCATTTATATTAACTGTTACCTTAATCATCCTAATATAACACCTCGTAAAATTCTTTGTTTCTTTAATTATAGGATATAATAGCTAATAAAACAATTATGTAATCTGCCTTAATCAATAAAAAATTCCTTTAATTTTCATCAGCATTCAGTTTTTTATAAATATTGACACTCTTCAAGTAATTCTCCTATAAAATTCCCACTGAATGTTTACACTTATTCGTTTTAACAACTTAATGATTTATGTTATACTGAACTTGATTGATGTATTATTAATATTAATAGATAATTATATTATCTGTTTTACATATTAGATTAAATATATTAATATATAGTTTGATATAAAATTATTAGGTGGTGAGTACAATAAATATTAAAAGTATTTTAAGTATATTTTTATCTAAAGTTACTGCTTTTCTCGCAAAACATTTAGTAAAAGGCGGCAGCAACTTTCCTGGTAAGATTGCTTTAAAAATTGATAGATCAATATTAAAGACTGTAAGCAAAGGATTTAAGGTTATTCTTGTTACAGGTACTAATGGAAAGACTACTACTACAAGCATGATTTACAACATTTTAAAAGAAAGCGGCCTTGATGTAATAACCAATAATACTGGTGCAAATTTATATCCTGGTATAGTAGCATGTTTTATTTCTAACTACTCTTTCTTTAAAAAGAGAAAAAATGCATATGCTGTAATTGAAGTTGATGAAGCAAATGTGAAATTCATAACAGAATATATAACTCCTGAAATAATAACTGTAACAAATCTTTTCAGAGATCAACTAGACAGGTATGGTGAGGTTTATACAACTTTAGTTAAGATTCTTGAAGGAGTTTCTAAGGTTCCAGATTCTAAATTGGTTTTAAACGGTGATGAATCACTGCTTGGCAAACTTAATGTAAAAAACAAATGTGTATACTATGGATTTAATACACCAATAAAGGAAGATAATTCGCTGGAATTAAATGCCGATGCTAAATTCTGCAAATTCTGTAAGGCTCCTTATTCGTATAACTTTGTTACTTACAACCATTTAGGTGATTTTTATTGTCCTGAATGTGGATTCAAACGTCCAGAGCTTTCTTATAAGGTAAACAAAATTTTAGATTTAAAGCCAGACAGTTCAACGGTACAAATTAATGATTCAGAAATCCTTATAAGCCAGTCAGGAGCATACAATATATATAATGGGCTATGTGCATTTTCTATTGCAAAAGAGCTTGGCATAAATGAAAATGTAATACAATCTTCTCTTCAAAATCAAAGTTCAAGCTTTGGAAGACAGGAACAAATTAAGATTGACGATAAAAACATTCAAATTATCTTAGTAAAGAATCCTGCAGGATATAATCAAGCTTTAGATACGCTGAGCCTTAATAATGATGATTTTTCTGCTTTATTTATGCTGAATGATAATTATGCAGATGGACGTGACGTTTCATGGATATGGGATGTTGATTTTGAAAAAATATCAAGCTTAAAACTTGAGGATATATTCATATCTGGTATAAGAATGTATGATATGGCTGTAAGGTTAAAGGTTGCAGGCCTTGATGTAGATAAATTCATCCTGGAAGAAGACTACGAAAAGCTTACAGAAAAACTTAAACAGTCTTCATCACATAAAATCTACATTCTTGCAACTTACACTGCTATGATTAATTATAGAAAATACCTTCATTCAAAAGGCTATATTAATAAATTGTGGTAAATAAGGAGGATTTAATATTATGGAATTAACTATATGCCACCTATATCCTGATTTATTAAATGTTTATGGTGATGTAGGTAATGTGCTTATTTTAAAACATAGGGCTTCCCTTAGAGGAATTGATGTTAATATTGTAAACTGTTCTATAGGTGATGATTTAGATAAAGATAACACTGATATTATATTCTTTGGAGGAGGTCAGGATTTCGAACAGTCTATAGTTTCTGATGATTTAAATAATGTAAAGAAACAGCCTTTAACAGAATACGTTGAAGACGGGAAAGTTCTGCTTGCTATCTGCGGAGGATATCAGCTTCTTGGAAAATACTATACTGCTCCAAACGGTGAGAAAATTGACGGACTTGGTATACTTGATATTTATACTGAAGGTGGAGATACAAGATTTATAGGTAACACTGAAATCGTCAATGAAGAATTTAATGAAACATATGTTGGATTTGAAAATCATTCTGGAAGAACTTATATAAACAGCCACAAACCGCTTGGCAAATGTATTCACGGATATGGTAATAATGGTTCAGATGGATATGAAGGATGTATATATAAGAATACCTTTGGTTCTTACTTCCATGGTTCATTCTTATCAAAAAACCCTGAGTTTTCTGACAGACTTTTAACTCTTGCTCTTCAGAAAAAATATGGAGAAGAAATCAAATTAGAACCTCTTAAAGACGAATTTGAATTAAAGGCTAAACAGTCTATCATAGAAAGATTACAAAAATAAGAATGATATTTTAAACAGCTCATGTCTTTATGACTAGAGCTGTTTATTTTACATATTAAAACAACATATTTATATTAATATGTTTATTATATTCTAAAATCTAATTGTAATACTAATTTCATCTATTAATTACTTTTCTGCTTCTTAGATAATCGTATTCCCATTGTTCCATTGCTTCAATTGTTTTAAATTCATAACCCAGTTTTTTATAGTCGTCAATTATATCCTGAAGTGCTTCTGTTGTAGTTTTCTTATTTTCCAAATCATGCATTAAAACAACCTCTACTACATTCTTTCCACACATCTCCCCTACATTTCCCCTTATGGTATTACATGCTACAAGAGATTTTCTTGTATCACCGCAGTCTATAGTCCAGTCTATATAGCTTATATCATTAGTTTTTAGATATGATTTTATATTATCTAAAACATCCCTGCTGCATATAGTATTTGTAGACCCACCAGGCATCCTCACCATACTATAGCTTCTCTCTTCATCAATTATTTCATTTATAGTCTTCATGCAATTATTTAAATCGTTAATATAGTTTTCAGTTGAGCTGTATATTTCTTTATAATCATGATTATTGCAGTGCGGAAGTATTCCCATTCCGGTGCTGTTTATTCTTCTCATAGTACCCTTATTTCTAACTGCATTATTACCTACTACACAAAATGTCGCCTTTACATTATTCCTGCATAGTATATCTAATATAGAATCTGTGTTACTAAAAGAAGGTCCATCATCAAAAGTCAAATAAACTACTTTCCTTTCATTTGTTGCAGCTTTAGTATTTATCCCTGTACAACTTATACTTATAAGACTTATAATAATAAATATTATTATATTTTTAATATATATTTTCACAATATGTCACCCCTTCTTCATAGTTCCTAGTATAGTTTGTTCAGAAAAATGAAATCTATATATAATACAGTGAAAATATATAAAACTTTGCCTCAAATTTATATGGAATATATACCTTCAAAAACCATCTTAGTAAATTAATTTAATTCATATTTCTATAATTTCTTTTAAATTTTACACATAACGTTTATTGTTATTAGCATTCATAAATGATATACTAAAAATGTTTTAAGATATTTATTAAATAGAAGTGGAGAGATTGGACTTGAAAAAAAAATTAATTCTAAAAACACTTATTTTGACTCTTTCTATTTCATTGTTAAGCCCTCTGGCATCGATTAAAGGAAATGCAGCTACAGCTGCTACTTCTGCATTACCAGATATAAATGCTCAGGCTGCTATAACTATGGACTTAGAAACTGGTGAAGTCATCTATTGTAAGGATGCAGACAGCAGAAGATATCCAGCTAGTACAACAAAATTATTAACAGGTTTACTATTAGCTGAAAATAAACAAAAAAGTGATTCAATCGAATTCACTGAATCAGCAAAAGCTCAGCCTGAATATTCACTAAACATAAACTTTATGCATAATTCCATGCAGGTTGGTGATACTATGTCAGCTGATGATGTAATGAAAGGTTTATTACTTTTCTCAGGAAATGACACTGCATATATGATTGCTGATAATGTTGCAGGAAGTGCTGAAAAGTTTGCTGATATGATGAATGCAAAAGCAAAGGAACTTGGTGCTAATAACAGCCACTTTGTAACTGCAAATGGATTACACGATGATAACCACTATACTACAGCATATGATCTTTCCTTAATAACAAAAGCTGCTTTTGAAAATGACTGGGAAAGAGAAATTATGGGACTTGCAGATGCTTCTATTGAAATCAATGGAGCTAAGGTTTTATTAGAAAACAGAAATTTAGGTCTTGGCAGAAACGGAAACATTGGCGGAAAAACTGGATTAACAAATGCTGCTGGCGGATGCTTAGCTGCTGTTTATGAAGTAAATGGAAGAAAACTTATAGGAGTTGTTCTTAAGAGTAGACAAGTTGATAATGCTGATATGACTAAGTTTAATGATATGGATTCTATTATGGATTACAGCTACAATGCTTCTAAGACAATTTTCAAATCATCTGGTGATGAAGTTGGCACTACTGATGTGGAATATAAGTCATTTGGATTCTTTGGACCTACAAAAACAATTTCAGTACCATTAAAGCTTACTCAGGATGTAACATATTATTCAAATGCTATCAATGATGCGGAATCAGAAATCACTTATGATAAGACTGATGCAAGTGCATGGAAGTTACTATTCAATAAAGATGTAACATTAACTTATTCAACAAGAAATCATAGCGAAAATGTTACTGGTACTGTTGATATATCATTTAGTGACATTTTAAAGGATAACATAATTATTTATCTGGCAACTTTAGCAAGTATAGTGATTATAGTTACATTAATAATATTAATTAAAAATATGGCGTCAAATTCAAGACGTAGAAGAAGCAGTTATTATCGTAGAAGAAGATACTAATATTTACTGGCTAATTGAATATTATATATATTTAGAACTGTATCTAAAATTGATTACTTTTAATTTTAGGTACAGTCTTTTTATATAAATTCTAAGAAAGTTACTTTCAATATGCTCTAACCCCTGATGGCTAATTATATACTATATTCTTTTATCTGAATTTATATAATTAGGATATTTCCCTTCTGCTATTTAACTTGTAAATAATTCACTAATAGATAGTATTGCAAAAACATGATATAATCAGTAATGTTGTTAATATGGGAATATTAATATATTTCTCATATTTACAAAAAACTATCTTTTATCTAAGGAGTAAAAATTAATGAATAAAGTTGAAATGAAAGGCAGTGTAATATTAAATCCAGTACCTGTCGTTTTAATTACTTCTAAAAACAAAGAAGGCAAAACAAATGTATTTACTGTTGGATGGACTGGAACAATAAACACAAAGCCTCCAATGCTATATGTTTCAATAAGACCTGAAAGACTTTCTTATGAATACATAAAGGAAACAATGGAATTTGTCTTAAACATGCCAGGCTCTAATTTGGTTAAAGCTGTAGACTATTGTGGTGTTCGAACTGGTAAAAAAAATGATAAAATAAAAGAAATGGGATTTACCTTAAAAGAGAGCACTCATGTATGTGTACCTTATATCGAACAGTGTCCTGTTAATATTGAGTGTAAGGTAAAGAATATTATCCCACTTGGAACTCATGATATGTTTATTGCAGAAGTTGTAGGTTCTCATGTAAATGAAGATCTTTTCGATGAAAATGGAAAGATACATTTTGAAAATGCAAATATGATGGCATACTGCCACGGGGAGTACTTCCCTCTCCAAAAGCATCCTGTAGGATCTTTTGGTTTCTCTGTAATGAAAAAAAAGACTAAAAAAAGAAGACAGCTTCAAGCAAAGAAAACTAAATAAGTTTTCTTTGTATTTTTGAAAGGGGAAAAAATTTGAATAATAAAGCACGTGATAATTATTTTGATAACCTGAGAGGATTTCTGATAATCTGCGTTATTATAGGAAATTCACTTGAATATATATCTCCTTCAAGTGTTAATCCTCATTATCTAATACTTTTTCTTTACATGTTTCATATGCCTCTATTTACTTTTATTTCGGGATACTTCTGCAAAAGAAGTAAGAGAAGCACTGTTGAAAAGGTAATTGATACAACAAAGATCTATTTATTTGCCCAGGCATTTTACTTTATTTTTAACAGGTACGTATTAAGCAGAACAAGCGTTAAATTCCAGCTTCTATATCCAAGCTGGACATTATGGTATCTTCTTGCACTAATCGTATGGTATGTTCTTTCTGACTATGTTAAAAACTATAAAACTGCATTTATACTATCTGTTGCAGCTTCATTGATTATAGGTTTTGATGGAAGTGTAGGAACTTACGCAAGTGTATCTAGAATATTTTTCTTTATGCCATTTTTCATAGCAGGTATGGCATTTGATAAAAATGCGTTTATTGAAAAATATAAAAAATATGCCGTACATTTAGGAATTATGACATCAGTAGTATTAATTATACTATTTGCAATAAGAGAATTTACAGATGTTGAGTTCTTATTTGAATATACAAGCTATACTTTTTATCTTGATTCTGCATTATATCCATTTATACTGAGAGTATTTCACTATATAGGCGGTTTCATATTATGCGGTTTTCTTTTAATTGTCTTTACAGATAAAAAAACTATCCTGACATGGTTTGGTAAAAACTCTTTAGTTCTGTATATTTCACATGCTGCTGTAATTCAGCTTCTCACTTTAAGACCTATTCTTAAATATGGTTCATGGTTACAGCTTATAATATCAGAAACTTTTATTCTTGCAGTGTTGTTTATGCTCTCTCTTATAGTAAAGAAAAGTATGACATATGTGAAATCACTACGTGTTCAGCAGCCTGCCGATTTAAATCAACAGGCATAAAATAAATCTTATACTTGTAACACAATATCTAATAAAAGCATAATAAGCTGAATGGAAGAATTCATTCAGCTTATTTTATATTTATCTATAATATTATTCAATTAAACTCTTGAATCCTTTTCCAAGTACTTCACTTGTATCATTTACTGTTACAAATGCATCAGGATCATTTATCTTTATGAACTGCTTTAATTTCATAAATTGTCTTCTTGTCAAAATAGTTAATATGACACAGTTATTTTCTCCTGTATATCCTCCTTTTCCGTAAAATACAGTGCATCCTCTGTCTATATCCTTCATTATGTAATTTGAAACGAGTTTTTCTTTCTTTGTAAATACCATAACCTGCTTTGAAACATTTAATCCATCAACAAACTTGTCAATTAATGTTCCAGTTAAATATACGCTTAATAATCCAAAAAGACCAAGCTCAATTCCAAATGTATACATAGCTAATAATATTACTATTGAATCAGAAATCAATAATCCCTTTCCAAAGTCTATATTAGCATATTTATTCATTAATTTTGCCGTAATGCTGGTACCTCCAGTTGTAGCATCCTGAGTAAGCATTATTACACTTCCTAACGCAAGTAATGCACTCCCAAAAATGGATGCAAGCATTAAGTCATCTGTTAATGCTACAGGTGTATAATTCTTTTCAATTATCGATAATACAATTGATAAACTAAATGCAGCATACATACTTTTTATACCAAAACTTCCTCCAATAAAAATAAAAGCAAGTAAAAACAATACAATATTGCATACCACCATTATTATACCAGGCTCAATTCCAAGTATGTTATTAATAACAAGAGCTAGACCTGATACACCACCAGATGCTATCTGATTTGGAAAGAAGAAAAATTCAAATGCAAAAACTACTATTGCTACACCAAGTGTTATAATTCCATATTCTTTTATTAATTTCATGTTTGCCTCCTCATATAATTATCTTTATACAATGATATACATTATCTATAATTTATAATTTATTTCATTATATATAAACAAATTATGACTGATTACTGCCTTAACTCTTGACTTATAATTTTTAATTACAATATATATTACCATAGATATATTTTTCTTCTACTTTTCTATTTTGCTTCAAATAATAATAAATTATCTCATAAATTAAAAAATATCTAAAAAAACATAGATTTTTTAGATATAAATTCTTTTAAAGCTATATTTATTAATTATTTTCTAATATTTTCATCAATATATTTATATAACTTCCTTCTCATATAATTTAAACATCCTAGAAAATAGAATTTAATAATAACAGCTGCTAAAGGCAATCCTTATAGCAGCTGTTATTTACTTCCTATCCCCTGCTAACTTTCTCTGCAATATTGCAACTGCTTCATACATTATAAAAGCAATAGCTGACAAAATAACTATGCTCATCATTACTGTATCAAGCTGTGCTACTTGCCCGCCATAAACTATCAAAAAGCCAAGTCCATCTTTTGCTACAAGGAATTCTCCCATTATTACTCCGACCCATGATAGCCCTACGTTTATCTTTAATGCAGAAATAAAAACTGGTATTGAATAAGGGAATATAAGATATTTTAATATCTGAAGTTTTGAAGCTTTAAATGTCTTCATAAGCATTATCTTTTCATCATCAATTTCATTAAAGCCGCTCAATACACTTATGATTGTAGTTACAATAGAAATAAGCAGTGCTATTACTATTATCGCAGGCATTCCATTTCCTATCCAGAATATTATGATTGGTGCAAGTGCAACCTTAGGGAGTGCATTCAATACTACTAAATATGGATCTAATATTTTTGAAACTGTAGGACACCACCATAAGATAACTGCAACTATTACACCAAGTATTGTTCCTAATGAAAAACCAAGTATTGTTTCATAACATGTTATTCCTATGTGCTTAAATAAACTTCCATCCTCATATAAACTAATACATGATTTTACAACACGACTAGGACTTGATGTTAAAAATGGATCAATCCACTTTAAATCTGCAGCTATCTGCCACAATACAATAAATATTATAAGAATTAACATTCTGGATATTGTAATTTTAATTTTATGTGCCTTGACACATTTTAAATATAATCTGTGTTCATTGCTTATAGGTTCTTCTTTGCTTACATGTATATCATTCTTTTTTCTCATTATCTTCATTCAACTCCTTCCACAATTCATTAAAATACCCACTGAACTGTCTTTCTTTTCTTCTCTGAAAAGGAGTTAATTCTTCACTGTCAAATTCCATAGGAACTTCTTTTTTTACCTTTGCAGGTCTGTTTGAAAGCACTATTACCTTCTTTGATATTGAAATTGCTTCTGCAATATCATGTGTAACCATTATTGCTGTCTTTTTTTCTTTTTTAATTATTTTATATACATCATCACAAACAAGCAATCTTGATTGATAATCCAATGCAGAAAAAGGTTCATCTAAAAACAATATTTCAGGATTTAAGGCAAGTGTTCTTATTAATGCAACCCTCTGCCTCATTCCCCCTGACAATTCTCTTGGATAATGGTTCTTAAATTTTTCAAGTCCATATGTCTTCAGTAAATCTTCAACACGTTTCTTTGATTCATCATTAAGAAGTTTTTTTATCTTCAATCCTATAATTACATTTTCCCATACTGTATTCCATTCAAATAAATGATCCTTTTGAAACATATATCCTATTTTATCTGAACTTTTCTTTATATCTTCACCTCTGTATAAAATCCTTCCATCTGATGGTTCAATCAGTCCGCTTATTATATTAAGAAGTGTAGATTTTCCACATCCTGAAGGTCCCAAAATAGAAATAAATTCGCCTTCTTCAACCTTAAAGCTCACATTATCTAAGGCTCTTGTTTCACATTTTATTGAATGATAATTCATTGATATATTACATATTTCTAATAAGCACAAATCTAATTCACCACCTTTTTATCATAATGTGATACTAATTTGCAGCTCTTACAGCATATGAATTATCAACTATCTTTGTAAATTGTGGTCTTGAAGTAATAAGACTGCTGTCATAGTCCTGTATTATATCCATAAGTCTGTTCAAATCTTCTTCTTTAATTTGTGGATTGTGAGCAAGTGCATCTATGCTCTTATAATTTTTTACTACTGTAATAATAGTATTTCTATCAGTTCCTGGGAAATAATCAATTATACTGTCTGCTATTTCTTCATCAGTATGACTGAAAAACCATTGCTGTCCCTTATAAATTGCCTTTGTAAAGTTTTTTATAACTTCAGGATTCTTATCCATATATGATTTTGTAGTAAAATAACATGTATATGGAATAACACCTGCTTCCTCACCTACTGATGCAAGTATATAACCACTTCCATCCTTTTCTATAATTGAAGCTGTTGGTTCAAAAAGTGCAACATAATCTGCAGTACCGCCTTTAAATGCACCAGCAGTTGCTGAGAAATCTATATTTGTAACCATGTTTACATCTTTTTCAGGATCAATATTATTTTTCTTCATTGCATATTGAAGTGCCATTGCTGGAACGCCTCCTGGCCTTCCACCTATAACTTCACTTCCTTTAATATCTGTCCATTTAAAATCGTCATTCTTATTTCTTCCAACTAAAAATGATCCATCCTTTTGAGTAAGCTGAGCAAAAAGTACAGGATAATCTTCTCTTCCTTGATTATTAATATAAATAACCTGCTCTGGTCCACAGAATCCGATATCAGCTGAATTACTTAATACAGCCTGCATAACCTTATCTGCACCCTGACCTGTCTGAAGATCAATTTCTATTCCATTTTCCTCAAAAAAGCCTTCACTCATTGCAATATACATTGGTGCATAAAATACTGAACGTGTTACCTCATTAAGTCTTACTTTCACTTTACCTTCTGTAGACTTTCCGCTGCTACATCCAACTAAAGAAAAAACAGTTATAAAAGCAGTTAATAATGCTAATAATATCTTTGATTTCCTCTTCATTAATCAAAGCATCTCCTAATAATATTCACAATGTATACTATGATTAAATACAAAAGATTGTTCTACAGTATTTATTAACTTCTAACTATCAGATTTACCATATTAAAGCTGACAGTAATAAAGCAATGGGTATTATCACTAATGAATTTATGTCTGTTATTAAATAAATCTCTTATTTTTGATTGTGCTGCAAACATAAAAACCATGATGGTTATATTCATCATGGTTTCATACTATAAAATATTATTCTCATATTCCAAAGAAATAGTGAATACAATAAATGTATACTAATCATTAAGATATGTATTATATTTTAGATAAATTCTATTTTCCAGTTAAAATATCCTGTTTCTTCATTTCTTTCATATCTGAAATAAGCTGAAAATGTGTTTCCTTTTTTACTTTTTAAATTTCTAAATCCTACTTTTCCATTTTTTAAAAGAAGTTCAACCATTTCTCTTGATACTTTCTTTCCAAATGAATTGATATATTTATCATCTTTCCATATAGTAAACTTGCATCCATTCTTCCAATTGCTGCACCCAAATCCTTTTTCCCCCTCGATAACTGGATTTCCACATACAGGACATGGCCCAAGACTCTCAACATCTTTTGGTATCTCAACCTTAAATCGTGATAATGCTCCTGTATCTTCTTTTATTGCAGCTACTGATTTTATTGTAAAATCCTTTATTAAATTCATGAAGTCACTTTTTGCAAATCTTCCTTTTTCAATATCTGAAAGGGTTTTTTCAAGTCTTCCTGTATACTCTAAATCAAGAAGTTCCTTAACAGGGAAAATCTCAACAATATTCCTTCCAAGTTCTGTACATATAAGACTCTTGCCTTTAGTCTTTAAATATCCTATATCTTTAAGTTTCTTGATTGTTTCAGCTCTTGTTGCTGGTGTACCTATACTAAATCCGCTTAGTATCGCCTGCATCATTTCTTCAGAATCTTCTTTGCCTTCAATACCTTTTCCGCAGGTTTCCATAACCCTTAATAAAGTCTTTTCAGTATGATGTTTAGGCGGCTTTTTAGTTACTGAACTTACTTTTGACTTTGTTATATCCACAATTTCATTTACTTCAATCTTAGGAAGTATAACATCCTTGCTTTCAATTTTCTCTACCTTTTTCCATCCTTCAACAAGTTTAACTTTTCCTTTTGATAAAAATATACCTTTAACTTCAGGATTATCAGCTTTCAATGTAACCTTGGTTTCTTCAAATTGAGCAACTGGCATGAACTGCATTATAAATCTATTCTTTATAGCTTCATATACAACTTTTTCATCTGCGCTCAATCCAGATGGTTTTATATATGTTGGCGTTATTGCACTATGGCTTTCAACCTTGGAACTATCAAATATCCTCTTAGATGTTGTAAATTTAATTTCATCTTCGTAAGGAAGCCCTGCTTTTAACGTGTCTAAAACCTTCCTTGCTCTGTCTTTTAAACTTTCTTCTAAAACCACACTTGCTGTTCTAGGGTATGTTGTAAGTTTCTTTTCATATAGAGACTGGGCTACTTTAAGTACTTTATCTGATGTCCATCCTTTATATTTACTTGTTATATATCCCTGTAGATTAGATAAATTAAAAAGATATGGAGGATATTCCTTTTTTGACTCTGTCTGCTTATTAATTATCTTTGCAGTCCCACCATCAAGAAGGGGCAACAGTTTATTTAAATCTTCCTTCTTATCAAATTTTTCAGTTTCATTTTCATAATAAAGACCTTCAAATTCTTCATTATTGGAAGCCTTAAAATTAGATATAAGTTTATAGTAAGTAGTTGCTGTAAAATTTTCTATTTCCTTATCTCTATCATAAATTATCTTTAATGTAGGAAGCAGTACTCTCCCTATATTGATAGTCTTATTTTCTTCAAATTTATATTTTAATGTACTTACTGATGTTAAATTTATTCCTATAATCCAGTCGCTCCACTGCCTTCCAATACCTGCATCCTGAAGCGGCTGCATTTCCTTATTGTCTTTTAATGACTCCATTCCTTTTTTAACTTCATCAGGAGTCCATTCGTTTAACAGCAATCTATAGATAGGTTTCTCTACCTTAAAATAATCAAATATTTCATCTGCAATAACCTGTCCTTCCCTATCAAAGTCAGTTGCAGAAATTACTCCATCAACATCTTCTCTGTCTATAAGGCTTTTTATTATTCCAAGCTGCTTTTTAGCACCCTTATCCTCAATATTTCTGTTTACACTATCAGATTTAACTTTATATAAGAAGTGCTCTGGAATAAAAGGGAACTTTTCAAATCTCCATCCCTTCATGCTTTCATCATAATCCTTTGCATCATAAAGCTGCAAAAGATGTCCAAATGCCCACGTTATATAATAGCCGTTGCCTTCAAAATAGCCATCTTTTCTAGTTTTTATTTTAAACGCATCTGCAATATTCTTAGCAACAGATGGTTTTTCAGCAATAATCACTTTAGCCATGCTATTTCTTTTCCTCCTCTCGGTTATTACTCAGTACTTTATATATTAACACTAATCAAAAAATAAAACCAGTTTGCATATAAACTGGTTTTATAAAAAATATAATTACATTTCATTAAGCTTCCATACAAAAAAGTTTAAGACACCAGCATAAATCATCCATATCAAATATGGTGTCATAAGCAGTGCTGGAACTTTTCCACCTTTATCATAAAATCTCTTTATAGTTAGGATAACAAAGAACATCAGAATTAGAAGTTCTATAAATGCCAGACCATATAGTCTTAGTCCAAAAAATATTATACTCCAGAAGAAATTCAAAAGCAGCTGTATGTAATAAACAAACATTGCAGAGCTTGCATCTATATTTTCATACTTTAAAATATAGATATTATATGCAGCAATCCCCATAAGGATATATAATATAGTCCATACGATTGGAAATACATATGCAGGTGGTGCAAATGCAGGCTTTTCAAGTTGTTCATATACTTCCCTTATATTAGGCAGAATCTTATTTATAAGAAATCCTATAATCAACGGAAGTCCTATATTTACTATTAAGGGTATCACTTTAATCTTTACAGGTTTTTTATTCATAACTTAAGCACCTCATAATTATTTTTTCACATTAAGATGCTATATTATATGATACATAACAAAAAAGTATGTATGCTTATATTGATACTAATGACCCTGATAATAAAGAAATTATCAGGGTCATTAATTATTGTTTATCTGTATATAACTCAGTTCTATCTAAATATTAATGTCTTAATATTCCACTCTTAAGTAATTTATTCATAATTAAATCAGTTACTTTATTTAGAGGACCTTTAAGAGTTACTCCTAAAATTAGTGGAACTATCATATAAATGCTTAATATTTTTATATCTTTTATAAGTATAGGATATACTATTCCTGCAAGAATCTGTCTCATACCACTTATTGCATAAGTAAATGGAAGATAATCATATGCTTTATGGAATATTGATGGTGTAACTTCTATTGGGAATGTTCCACTTGTTCCTGCCATCTGTATAACCATTATTACTACAATTCCAGCTTTACCTATATCATCAAGTAGACTAGCAGCTGTATACACTACTATTGTAAATACTACAGCTACAAAAACACCAAATGATATAAACATAATAGGATGAACTGCATAAACATCAAGCCATAACAATGCTCCACAACATGCTGTAACTGAGCCTAAAACAGTAAGAGTAATGAATGTAAGGAGCTTTCCTAAATAAACCTCATAAGGTTTTAATTCTACTCCCTCATCAAGGTTTTCTGCCTTAAACGATAGCAGTGCACTTGCTATAAGCGCTCCAACCCATATACATAATACAATATAAAATGGTGCACTTGATGATCCATAGTTAGGCCATGAAAACATCCTGTTATCTTCTATTTCAACAGGACTTGCTATGAAACTACTCTGTTCTTCCCAGTTGTTAGTTATCATATCAAGTATTTCATTGAACTGATCCTCTTCATCCATTTTTCTAAGTTTGTCTGCCACCTCATGTATCTTATCTCTTACTTCTGGAAACTTATCTCTAAGTTCTGATAATTTATCTCCTGAGAAATCAATTGTATCCTGAGATGCGCTCAAAATATCCTCTAATGCAGGTAAAACATCACGCCCCTGCTTCAAAATATCTACTGTGATATTTAATATATATTTTAATGAATCAAACACGTCATTTATTCCATTAATTATTTCTGAATCATAACTATCAACAATATCAGTCAACAATGTATTTACATCATTCAAGTTACTTCTTAAATCTGTGATAGTCTGTAAATCCAGCCCTTCTCCATTATCAAGCTTTTCAATTTTTTCATGTGCTCTTGAAATTAATATGCCAAGTTTTTCTTCTACTATATGAAGCTTATCCATAAAAATAGTTATGCTCTTGTCTATTTTCTTTAAACTATCTTTGATATCATCAAGAAGCTCTCTCTGCTCATCAAGTTTGTCTTGTATTTCCTTAAGGCCTTCATCTTCTTCCAATAAAGAATCATCAATATTAATGTCAGGAATATCATAATCTATTATCTTCTTTAAAAATGTCTTTGTGCTCTTAAGCATCCCTCTTACTTCACTTACAGTTACCTTTGTGGACTCAGCAGTTTCTGAAAGAACTATAAGTAATCTTTTTGCCATATCAGGAAGAATATTTTCATCCAGATTATCTAATGTTAGTGAAGCATTAAGAGTAAGCTTCTGTGATAATAATAAATCATCTTTGATTCTAGGTGCAAGTTCATCCACATCACTCTGCATCTTATCCACTATGTAATCACTATTACTAATAAAATCATTCGTAGAATCTAATACGTCTGATACTGTTGGAAGCATATCATTTGCTTTTAAGAGCAGTTCTTTTACGTCTGATACTCCTCCTACTGCATCATCTAATAAACTTTCAAGTTCCGGCATTTCTTCATCAAGTTCATATATCTTATTAATTATGTCTCTTATACTATCCCTTTTCCCGTCAATTTCAACTCCTGTCTCATTTATAAGTCTGAACATAACTCCTGATACAGTCTTTACAATATTATCATCAAGCTGGCTTTTTACACTTTTAGCTCCTGCATCTGTAAGCTTAGGTGCTATTGCATTAATTTTTTCATTAACAGTATATATTAATTTAGGTTTTACAACTTCTTTATCCATAAGTGTAGTTGTACATTTTGAAAAATCTTCTGGTATTACTATAGTAGCATAGTATTTTTCATTTATAAGGCCTTCTGCTGCCTCATCTTCACTTACAAAAATCCAGTTCATCTTATCATTATCTTCAAGCTTTTCTACAAGCTCTTCACCAAGATTTAAGTCCTGTTCCTTATAAACAGTTCCTTCATCTTTATTAACTATAGCTATATTTATCCCGCCCGTATTAGCATAAGGATCCCATGACGCTTTTATATTTGTTAAGGAATATAAAGATGGAATTAATATGATAATTACTGCCATGATCATAGCTGCCCAGTTAGTACACATTCTTTTTATGTCTCTTACATAAATTCTAAATATATTCTTCATCTCGTATCCCTCAATTTATATAACTAACTTACTTTCTTTTAATTTATCTACAAAAGGTTTAATCAGCTTGTTCCCTGCGCTTTTACATGTTATTCCAATCACAAGAGAAATAACCATATATATAGATAAAACAGCTATATCCTTAAATAATATGGAATATACAATTCCAGCCATTATCTGTCTCATTCCATTTATAGCATATGTAAATGGTAAATATGGCGCTATTACCTGGAACATTCTAGGGTTAACTTCTATCGGGAAGTTAGCACTGCTTGCTGCAACCTGAATAACTAATAATATTATTCCCATTACTATCCCACCATGTCCAAATAAACTTGTTGCAGTATATATAATTACCATAAATACAATACTTACAAAAACAGTATAAAATACGAGCATAACTGGATGAATAGCATATACCTTAAGTATGTACAGAGCTCCAAGGCTTGCTACTATAGCTTGAAAAATCCCAATAAACATGAATAGAGCCATTCTACCAAAATATACTTCATAATGTTTATATTCTTCTTCGCCTTCTTCAGCATGTACTTCAGTTCCTAAAAGAATTGAAAGCATGTATCCTCCAATCCATAAACATAATACTGTATAGAATGGTGTTGCTGTAGAACCATAATTAGGCCATGGGAAAAGTCTGTTATCTTCAATTTCAACTGGACTTGCCATGAAATCGCTCTGTGCCTCCCAGTCATTCGTTATCATTTCTAATATTTCATCTATATCATCTTCATCATCAAACTGTTTTATTTTTAACGCCAGTTTATGAACCTTGTCCTGAAGATCAGGGAAATCATCCTGAAGCTTTACAAGTTCATCATGTGATCTGTTGGATATATCCATAAATGTATCGAGAATATTCTCTACATCAGGCAAAATTGCTTTTCCTTGTCCTAATAAGATCAAACTATTATCTCCAATATTTCTGATAAGATCTATTTCAGTATTTATATCTTTTACAATATCGGTACTGTAATCGTCAATTATATCAGAAACAAGACTATGAATATCATCTACTAATACTACAGTATCACTTAAAAACTGAGTATCTAGTTTTTCACCGTTATCAAGCTCTTCAATTTTATCATTGATTCTGTCTATAACAATGTGGAGCTTATGGTCAATAGTATCAAGCCTGTTATTTATCATTGTTATGACCTTAGTCATATCCTTTAAATTTTTCTGCATGCTTTCAAGTGCTGCAACCTGCTTATTATATTGGTCTATAAGATTTTCAACATTATCATCAATTTCTGTATCTTCATTTATGTCTATTTTAGGTATATCAATCTTCCATATTCTATTTAGAACTTTAGATATCTTCTTTAGCTGATCTCTTGTCCCTTCAACCGTTATCTGCATTGCTTCTGCTGTATCTAAAGCAGTAAGCAGTGTCTTTTTAGCTGTTTCAGGAAGTATATTTTCATCTAGATTTCTTAATGTAACACTTAATGAATCAAGTTTTTCCTCAGCATCTACAAGCTTATCCTTTATATCTGGTGATATCTCGTCCAGTTCACTTTGGATATCATCAAGTGAATCTAGATTATCGTTAAGAAAAGTTTCACCTGCATCTGTGACATCATCTACAATAGGAAGTATTTCCTGAATTTCAGTCATAAGCTCTGAAGCAGTTATAGTTCCATTCACTGCACTGTCTAATAAATTACTAAGTTTAGGCATATTATCATCAAGTTCATATGTAGCATCCATTATTCTTCTCAGTTCACTTCTGTTATCTTCAATATCTATTCCAACTTCATTACATACTCTGAAAACAAGACCTGAAACTGTCTTTACAATATTTTCATCAAGTTGGCTTTTAACTGTATTGACTGCAGAATCTGTGAACTTTGGAGCAATAGGGTTTTTCTTTTCATTTGCAGTATAAATAAGCTTAGGCCTTTCTACATTTTTTCCAACCAATGTTGTAGTCTTTTCTGAAAAATCTTGCGGAATTACTATGGTTGCATAATATTCTTCCATAAGCAGCCCGTTATCTGCAGTTTCCTTATCTACAAAATCCCACCCCATCTTATCATTATCTTTCAGCTTATTGACCAGTTCATGGCCTAAATTAATATTCTTGTCCTTAAATACAGTACCCATATCTTCATTGACTACAGCAACTTTTATCCCTGATGTGCTTGAATACGGATCCCATGATGCAAATATATTAACAAGAGAATATAATGAAGGAATTGCAATAAGTCCTATGACTATTCCCAGAGCAATCCAGTTTGTTATTATATTCTTAAAGTCTTTCTTAATTATCTTTATTATGTTCTTCATGCTGTATCCCTCTGAATATTTATTAATATTTTATATAAATTATATCATAGAAAAACTGACTATACGTCATTTTTTTATATATTATGAAAAATTCTATTTCCACTATTATTTTTTGCTTTTTTACGTAATTAACCGTCTATATAACAACCATAATTAAATTTTCCCCCATTATAATTTTAGCTTTTATAAAATAGTAATTATTTAAAATAATTCCAGTAATGAATAAAAGC
>JAEWQX010000247.1 GCA_023399035.1 Bacillota bacterium
CATAATATAAAGAAAAATCGAGATTCAAACAGCAAATGTATTAATTTTGAATATATAGATGAACAAAATGAAAAGCATGAAGTATGGTATGCAGATAAATATACTTTAAACAGCTGGATGGAGCTTATAAATGACAGAGGATATAAAATAAGCTTGTGGAAACTCGGTGGGAATAAATTTTAATTTAGTTTTTGTAAGATTATAAAACAAACTCGTAAGGATATTTATTCAGTTACTTAAAATCAGATGTTAATTAAGACATCTGATTTTTTCCTATTTTAAAGAAATAAGTTCAATAAACAAAGTTTGGATAAAAGATATTAGTTTAATTATAAGGAGTAAATTAGATTATCAACTCAAATCGTAAACTATAAATTTATAGATGGTTGACAATTTGGAAGATAAGTATTATACTGAAAGTACAGAATGGTAAATAATTCATATTAATAAAATTGGGGGGATTATTATGAATAGTATAAAAACAAAAGATATGGTTATAATTGCATTGATGACGTCAGTTATGTGTGTTATTTCACCATTTTCAATTCCATTACCATTTACACCAGTACCAATTTCATTGGCTAATTTTATAATTTATGTTTCATGTTGTATTTTAGGAACAAAGAAAGGGACAATCAGCGTACTTCTATACCTTTTAATGGGTGCAATAGGTCTACCAGTATTTGCAGGATTTTCAGCAGGATTAAGCAAGGTAGCAGGTCCTACAGGGGGATATTTAGTTGGATTTATCTTTTGTGCAATATCTACAGGATTATTTGTAGAAAGATTTGAAGATAGAATAGGAATGTATCCTATTGGTATGATTATAGGAACAGTAATCTGCTATACTTTTGGAACAGCATGGCTCGCATTTCAAATGAAATTAGGATTTGTACAGGCATTATTTATGGGGGTTATACCTTATTTAATTGGAGATGGATTAAAGATTGCAATATCAACTATTTTAGGATATACACTGCGCAGCAGACTTAAATCAATGAATTTGATAAGTGCATAGCGCATAAATCAAAAGAATTAATAGTTAAAATGAATTTATAGAAGTGTGTGAGTTACATTCATACACTTTTTTGATGTATTTATATATTTAAACAATTTTTAAAAAAGATGTAAGAAAATATATTTAAATGTGTTATATTTAGTTTTGGACAATTAAATCCAAATGCATCAAAATTGATAATAACACCAAAGGTTTCCTTTAAAGATGACAGTGAGATTACTTTTGAAGATGAAGATGATGACATATTCTTTAATGGAGATGATTTAAAGGGAAAAGAAATTGTTTTTGATGATATAGTTGTTGATTTGGAGAAATAAATTCATACATTAAAGATTAAAGAGTGACAAATAAGGATATGAACAGGTTGAATTGAAAAGGTAAATCTTGCTCATATCCTTTTATAAATAGGTTTATTATTTTATTAATTTAACAAGGACAGCCTTTTGGGCATGTAATCTGTTTTCAGATTCATCAAATATTTCATCAGCATGTTCTTCAAGGATTTCAGGTGTTATTTCTTCATTTCTATGACAAGGAAGACAGTGAAGAACCATAACATCTTCAGTTGCGGCTTTTAAAAGTTCTGAATTAACTTGGAATCCTTTGAAGTAAGGAGCTCTTGCTTCTGCTTCTTCTTCATGTCCCATGCTAGTCCATGCATCAGTTATTACTACATCAGCATCTTTAACTGCTTCTAATGGAGAAGTTGTTGATACAAATTGAACTTTTTCTTTTTCAGCCAATTCTTTTGCACGATTTAGGTATTGTTCAGAAACTGTGAATTTTTCAGGAGATGCTATTGAAAAATTCATACCAACTTTAAGGCATCCAATCATAAGTGAGCGTGCCATATTGTTTCCGTCTCCAATAAAGGCAACCTTTAAACCTTCAAGGATATTTTTATTTTCTCTTATTGTCATAAGATCAGCTAAAACCTGACATGGATGTTCTTCATCAGTTAATCCATTTATAATTGGAATAGAAGAATATTTAGCTAAGGTTTCAGCTTCCTTTTGAGAAAAAGTTCTAATCATAATACCATGCATAAATCTAGAAAGAACTCTTGCTGTATCTTCTATAGGTTCACCACGACCAATCTGTAAGTCTTTATCACTTAAGAATAGTGCATTTCCACCTAATTGATACATGCCAACTTCAAAAGATACTCTCGTTCTTGTAGAAGCTTTTTCAAAAATCATACCTAAACTTTTACCTTTTAGAATATGATGTTCTATGCCATGTTTCTGCTCATATTTAAGCTGATCAGCTAAATTTAATATATCTAAAATTTCTTCTTTTGATAAGTCGTCCATTTTTAACAAATCTTTTTTCACGAGAATACCCCCAAAACTTAACTCAGTTGATAGTTGAAAGTTGAAAGTGGATAATTTTAAGGAAGAAATCCTTCAAAGATTTCTTTAAATTGATTTCAAATTATTTAATGTTCATTTCAACTTCAAACCATGATAATAATTTATGATATTAACCTTCTATGTTTGATAAAACATCAAGTAGGATATCAATACCTTGTTTTAATTCATCCTTGCTTATTACAAGTGGTGGAAGAAGTCTTACAACATCTTTTCCAGCTGTCAATACAAGTAATCCCTTTTTAATACATTCTTTTTGTACTAAAGATGGAGTACATGTAACTTTTATTCCAAGCATTAATCCCATTCCACGTACATCAACAACTTTAGGATTATTTGCTTTTTCAACAAGTTCTCTGACATAAGCCCCTTTTTGTGCTATTTCTTTGTACGATGATTCATTACATAATTCATCAAGAACAACTAATGCGCCTGAACATACAACAGGGTTAGCACCAAAAGTTGAACCATGATCACCAGGATGGAATACATCTTGTGCTTTTTCATTACATAAGAATCCGCCAATAGGAAGTCCCGCACCTAAACCTTTTGCTACAGTAACAATATCAGGTTTAACATCAAAGTTTTCAAATCCAAATAATTTACCAGTTCTAGCAATACCGCATTGAACTTCATCAAAAATTACAAGGACATCTTTTTCATTACATATTTTAACTACTTCTTGAACAAAATCCTTGTTTAGAGGTATAACTCCACCTTCACCTTGAATAGCTTCAAGCATTATAGCACATACATCAGATGTAAGTTTAGATTTAAAATCTTCTATATCATTTGCTTTTACATAATTAAAACCTTCAGTGAAAGGATAGAAGTATTGATGGAATTTTTCTTGTCCAGTTGCTTTTAAAGTTGTAATAGTTCTACCATGGAAAGATTGGATTAATGTAAGAATTGTATTTCTTCCTTCTCCATATTTATCAAAGCTGTATTTTCTAGCTAATTTAATAGCACCTTCATTAGCTTCAGCACCAGAGTTACCAAAGAAAACTTTTTTCATTTCAGCTTTTTCAGTTAATTCTTTTGCAAGTTTAACACTTGGTTCTGTAAGAAATATATTTGAAGCATGTGCAAGAGTACTTAATTGAGAAGAAGTTGCTTCAACCCATTTTTTATTACCATAACCTAGAGAACTTACACCTATACCGCTTGTAAAATCTAAGTATTTATTATTTTCCTGATCATAAAGATAAACGCCTTCACCTTTTACAATTACTGGATCTAAACGACCATAGCTGTTTACTAAATGTTCTTTTGCTTCATTGAAATCATATGTCATAATTATTACCCCCTTGATCGGTTGAGAGTTGAGAGTGGAAAGTTGACAGTTAAGGTTGATATTCCTTTGAAATATCTTAAATTTATACACTTTTAGAGATCTCTGTAAGAGATTTCATCCTTAACTATCAATTATCAACTTTCAACTAATTAATATATCATTGTTCCAACACCTTCAGGTGTGAACAGTTCAAGAAGAATGGAATGTGGAATACGTCCATCTAAAATGATAGCTCTTTCAACACCCATTCTTACTGCTTCAACGCAGCAGTCTATTTTTGGAATCATGCCGCCTTTTATTATGCCTTCAAGACATAATTTAGGTATTTGATGAAGTCTTAATGTACTTAGTAAGGAAGATGGATCGCTAGGATCCTTCATAACTCCTGGAACATCTGTAAGAAGCATTAATTCTTCAGCTTTTAATGCAGATGCTATCTTTGATGCACATGTGTCAGCATTGATATTGTATGGTTTGTTGTCATCTTCACCTAAAGCAACACTTCCTATAACGGGAATGTACCCCGAATCCATAGCTGTCTTTAAAATGCCTATGTTTACTTCAGTTACTTCACCAACATATCCTAAGTCATTTTCAGCTTCTAATTTTTTCGCTTTGATTAGAGAACCATCCATACCGCATAAACCAAGAGCTTTGCCACCGAACTTTTCAATTAGTGAAACAAGGTCTTTATTTACTTTTCCTCCAAGCACCATTTGAACAACTTCAATAGTTACATCATCTGTATATCTTAATCCATTAATAAATTCACTTTTATGATTTAATCTCTTTAGTAAATCTGAAATGGCAGGACCTCCCCCATGAACTACAACTGGTTCAATGCCTACACATTTCATCAATATAATATCATTAATAACTGTTTCTTTTAGCTCTTCATTTATCATTGCATTTCCGCCATATTTGATAACAATGATTTTTCCACGATACTTTTGAATATATGGAAGTGCATGAACTAATATCTCAGCTCTTTCTGAATGATTCAAAATAATCCCCCCCATTTTTCCACTTTCAACTGAATCTAGCTTCTATAGTCTCCATTGATCTTTACATATTCATAACTTAAATCGCAGCCCCATACATAAGCACTGTATTCACCTTGTGATAGGTTTATTTTAATTATTATCTCCTTTTGGTTTAGAATTTTCTTTGCTTTATCTTCATCAAAAGCAACTGAGCTTCCATTTTTACATACTTCAATTTCACCAGCACAGCTTGCAAATGAAACATCTACTTTTTCAGGATCAAATTCTACATTTGCATCACCAAGTGCACATAGGATTCTTCCCCAGTTAGCATCGCTTCCAAACATAGCTGTTTTAACAAGGCTTGAATTGATTACGCTTTTACCAAATATAACAGCATCTTTTTCACTTGCAGCACCAGTAATCTGACATTCTAACAATTTTGTTGCACCTTCACCATCTTTGGCAATATTCTTTGCCATTATTGTGTTCATTTCTTTTAATACACTTACGAAAGTATAGTAGTTTTCATCTTTTTCTGTTATAGTTGCATTTCCAGCTTGTCCGTTAGCTAATATGAAGATAGAATCATTTGTACTTGTATCACCATCTACGCTTACTCTGTTGTAAGTTACAGTAACAGTTGATTTCAATGCTTCATCTAACAACTGAGGGGAAATAGAAAGGTCTGTTGTAATAAATGAAAGCATAGTTCCCATATTAGGTTCAATCATTCCTGAACCTTTTGCCATTGTCCCTATAGTTATTTTCTTATCTCCAATATAGAATTCAGCAGCTAATTGTTTCATAAATGTATCTGTTGTCATGATTGCAGAAGCAGCATCTTCATTTCCATTCTTTGATAATTTTTTTGTAAGCAAAGGGATGCCATCTTTTATTGCATCAATATTCAAAGGAACACCAATAACGCCTGTAGATGCGACTAAAACATCATTAGCTTTTAAGTTTAAAGCTTTAGCTTGAAGAACTGTCATTTTTTTTGCCTTATTTAGTCCATCATCACCATTACAAGTGTTTGCATTACCACTATTTATGATTATTGCTTGAGCTTTTTTGTTAGCCAGGTGATCTTTACATATGTAAATAGGAGCACCTTTTACTTTGTTTTTTGTGAACATTCCAGAAGCATTGGCAGGAACTTCAGAATAAATTAAAGCTAAATCTTTTTTTGTTGAACCTTGTTTAACACCACAATGTATACCTGATGCAAGGAATCCTTTTGGAGCAGTAACTCCGCCATCTATATATTTAATTTCCATGAATAAAACCCCCATTAATTTATTTGATTAAAACGCTGGTGCAATTAAGTTTAATCCTTCAGTTTCATCAAAACCTAAAATGATATTCATATTCTGAATAGCCTGTCCAGCAGCGCCCTTTATCATATTATCGATTGTACTTACTACGATTATCTGATCTTTTCTATGATTTAAATGTAGTGAAACATAGCAGTCATTTGAAAATCTTATGTTCTTTATTGAAGCAGTTTCACCAAGTGGAAGTACATGTACAAAAGGCATATCTTTATAGCAGTCTTCATAAAGTTTATGTATTTCTTCAAGATTTACTTCTTTTTTAGGAGTACAGTAGATTGTTGAAACTATACCTCTGTTTATTGGAAGTAAATGAGGTGTAAATGTTACAGTTACTTTTTCATCTGCCATAGTAGATAAGATTTCTTCGATTTCTGGTGTATGTCTGTGTGCACCAACCTTATATGGAGCAAATGTTTCATTTTCATCAGGGAAGTGAGTAGTTTGGGATAAACCTCTTCCTGAACCAGTTGTACCTGATTTAGAATCGCAGATAATGTTTTTTGTTTCTATTAATGAATTCTTTAATAATGGCATCAATCCTAAATTTATAGTAGTAGGATAGCATCCAGGATTAGCAATTAACTTGCATTCCTTGATTGTGTCTTTATTTAATTCAGGAAGTCCATAAACACATTTTTTGTGAAGTTGTGGCTGAGTAAATTTTTTGCCATACCAGTGTTCATATTCTTCTTCACTTGATAATCTGAAGTCTGCACCCATATCAATGCATATTTTATTATTTTCTATAGCCTTTTTTGCAATGTCTTCACTTAATCCATGTGGAAGAGCAGTGAAGATAACGTCTGCTTTTGCTACAACATCATCAGCACTTTCACATATTAAATGTGTTTTGTTTAAAAAGTTCACATATATATTGCTTATTTCCTGTCCTTCAAATGAAACTGAGCTTAATGCTGCAACTTCAACCTTTGGATGTGATAATAATAATCTTAAAAGTTCAGCACCAACATATCCTGTAGCACCGATTATTCCTACTTTAGTCATTTTATATAGCCCTCCGATTTTCATAGTTAGCAGTTAACAGTTAACAGTTAGCAGTTGCATATATGATTTTAGAATTAAATTATTCATATTGATCTATGATAATATGTACTGTTAAATGACGTTAATTGATTAGCTGAAACTCTATTTTTCTATTAAAATATTTTTAAAGAAGAACTTCTAATATTATTAAAAATTCTTCTTTAAAATTGAATTATTGTTTAATTATTTTCATTTAAATTATGGTTATTAATGAATTCTTCTAATGCTTTGATTTGATAGTTAACTGATTCTCTAGAAGGACCACCCATTACTTTACGTTCTTCAACGCATGTAACAAGATCTATGGCATGGTAAATATCTTCTTCAAATAGAGGAGAGAACTTTTTAAGTTCATCAAGAGTAAGTTCTTCAATCATCTTGTTTTGCTTTATACATTCAAGAACTATTTCTCCAACAACACCATGAGCATTTCTAAATGGCATTCCTTTTTTAACAAGATAGTCAGCCACATCAGTAGCATTGGTAAATCCAAGTCCTGCACCTTTTCTCATGTTTTCTTTCTTTACTTTCATGGTTTTTACCATTCCGCAGAAAGTCTTAAGAGCAAGGCTTGTTGTATCTAATCCATCAAAAACAGCTTCTTTATCTTCCTGCATATCTTTGTTGTAAGCAAGAGGAATACCTTTCATAACAGTAAGGAGAGCCATAAGATCTCCGTAAACACGTCCAGTTTTACCTCTTACGAGTTCAGCAACATCAGGATTTTTCTTCTGAGGCATGATACTGCTTCCAGTACTGTAGCCATCATCAAGTTCTATAAAGCTGAATTCATTTGTACACCAAAGGATGATTTCTTCTGAAAATCTTGATAAATGCATCATTATCATTGAAAGACAAGATAATGTTTCAATTGCATAATCTCTGTCAGAAACAGAATCAAGACTGTTTAATGTTACTTTTGCAAAACCTAAGTCACGAGCAACAGCTTCTCTGTCTATTGGATAAGTAGAAGTTGCCAGTGCTCCAGCGCCAAGTGGCATTTCATCAACCCTTTTATAGCAGTCAGTAAGTCTCCCGTAATCTCTTTTAAGCATTTCAGCATAAGCTAAAAGATGATGTGCAAAGGTAATAGGCTGTGCTTTCTGCATATGAGTATATCCTGGCATTATTGTGTCTATATTTTCATTTGCCTTTTCTAAAAGAACTTCTTCTAAAGCAATAATGTCTTGCTTTAAATCTGTAATTGCATTTTTCAAATACAATCTGAAATCTAAAGTTACCTGGTCATTTCTGCTTCTTCCTGTATGAAGCATTTTACCGTAATCCCCAATATAGTAAGTTAAAGTACCTTCAATGAAGCTGTGAATATCTTCAGATGTTTCATCAATATTTATGACACCATTATCAATCCGTTTTAACATTTCAAGAAGGCCTGACGTAATTCTGTCGCTGGATTCCTGAGGTATTATATTCTGTTTGCCAAGCATTGAAGCATGAGCAAGGCTTCCTTGGATATCTTCTTTATACATTCTTGAGTCAACGTGTATAGATGAATTGAAGTCATTAACTAATTTGTCTGTACCTTTTTTAAAACGTCCGCCCCAAAGTTTCATATTATTTAACCTCTTTCTTAAGGCTTGCTTTCATTTTTGCTCTAACTACTGATGGTAGTCCATAAAGGCTTATAAATCCAGCAGAGTCCTTTTGATCATAAACACCATCTTCTCCAAATGTAGCATATTCTTCACTGTATAATGAGTAAGGTGAAGTCATACCAGCATTGACGATATTTCCTTTATATAGTTTTAATTTAATTTCACCAGTAACAGTTTCTTGAGTCTTATTAACGAACTCAGTTAATGCTTCTCTAAGTGGAGTGAACCATTGTCCGTTATATACTAGATCTGCAAATTTTAAAGCAACTTGTTGTTTGTAGTGTGCTGTTTCTTTGTCTAAGCAGATTTCTTCAAGATCTTTATGAGCAGCATAAAGGATAGTTCCTCCTGGAGTTTCATATACACCTCTTGATTTCATACCAACAAGTCTGTTTTCAACCATATCAGTGATACCAATGGCGTTTTCACCACCGACTTTATTAAGTGCTTCTAATAATTCAACACTGTTCATTTTCTTGCCATTTAAAGCAACAGCAATACCTTTTTCAAATGTTAAAGTGATGTAAGTTGCTTTATCTGGAGCAGCTTCTAAAGTCTTAGAAAGTTCTAGGATTTTATCATATTGTGGTTCATTTTCTGGGAATTCTAAGTCTAACCCTTCATGACTTAAATGCCAGATATTTTTATCTTTGCTGTAGTTAGTTTCACGATTTATCTTTAAAGGAATATTTTTTGATTCTGCATATTCAATTTCTTCTTCTCTAGATTTAATATCCCAGATTCTCCAAGGAGCTATTATTGGCATTTCTGGAGCAAATGCTTTTACTGCAAGTTCAAATCTAACTTGGTCATTACCCTTACCAGTACATCCATGGCATATTGCATCAGCACCTTCTTTTTTAGCGATTTCAACTAATCTTTTTCCGATTAAAGGTCTTGCAAATGAAGTTCCAAGTAAGTATTTTCCTTCATATACGGCACCAGCTTGAATAGTAGGGAAGATATAATCATCAACGAATTCCTGAGTTAAATCTTCAATATATAATTTTGATGCTCCTGTTTTTATTGCTTTTTCTTCTAATCCATCTAGCTCGTCTTTTTGTCCAACATTACCACATACAGCTATAACTTCGCATCCGTAAGTTTCCTTAAGCCATGGTATTATTATTGAAGTATCTAATCCTCCTGAATAAGCTAAAACTACCTTATTATATTTTGTCATTTTAAAAGCCCCCTCTTACAATACATTGCAAATATGTAAAAAAATAATAAATTTGCTAAAATAAATCTGTTTTTTATAATTATACATTCATGATGCATAAAAATCAATAGATTTACGCAAAAATATTCATAAAAAAATTAAAAATATGCATAAAGCATGCTAATATACATAAAAAATATTATAAATATGCATAATGCGTTTTGAATATACATGTGTTTAAAATTATTAATATAGGAATTAAGGCAATATATTTTAGAATATATTGCCTAAGGTTACTGATTGAAGATGTTTTATTGTCTGAGCACTATATTTTATAAAATGTAAAGAAGAATAAGCTTCACCAATATCATTTTTAGAAATGTAAACACATAACCTTGCGGTTTCATGGCGGAGAGCATCGAAATCCTGATGATTTGTATATATAGATGGAATAAAGTCATTATTTTCTAAATAATTTAATAAATCTACAGCTTTTTCGTAAGCAATGGCATAATCTTCATTTAAAAGGATAATTTCTATATCATCAGTTTTATATTTTATGGAATCACATAAATCAACTACAGAATTATTTAAAAAGAAAATACTAATTAATAATCCGAAAAAAATAATTACTGATATTAATGCATTTTTCATTGTTTACACTCCTTTGCATAATCATCATAATATTGAACTTTAAATTTTCCTTGTGTATCATACATTGCAACAAGAATGTTATCAATTGAGTTGATTCCGTGATTTTTTAAAGTATTCATAATCCATTCGTCACTTTTACTTATAGATGTTATAGAATGTTTATTAATTTTTCCATCAGCAACAAGAACTTTAGGGAGTGCTACTTTAGAGTTTGATGTGTTATCTGTACTTCCACTTGAAGAATTTCCAGAAGAATCTGAAGAACTATTATAATTTTTAGGGAGAATAGACATCTGGCCACTATTTTCTAGAATGGCATATTGAATTTCATCTAGATTATAATATTTTGCAAGTCTTAGTTCTTCAAATAATTCATCTAAGTTCAGCTGCTGTTTTTTTAATGCATCATAATTAATTTTTCCATTATATATTAATATGGATGGAGCACCATCTAATATATTGCGTGCACTCTGAACCTTAAGTTCTAACTGAGTTATTAATGTTTTTAAAAAAAGTAATGTAATAATTGGAACAATACCTTGAAGCAATGGATATCTTTGATCCTGCATAGGTAATGAAGCCAAGTCTGAAATCATGATAGTTATTACAAACTCATATGGCTGAAGTTCACCAATCTGTCTTTTTCCCATTAATCTCATAGTTAAAACAACAAGAGAATAAAGCAGAATTGTTCTTATACATACAATAATCATTTTTAACACCTCAAAAATAATATTTGCAGAAACAGAATTAATATACGATTATAAATATTTTTATCAAAAAATAATTGAAAGTATATAATATAGTAGATAACTATTTACAGAATGTAGAAAATAAGGATAAAATAAGAAAAGATAGATATTACAAAAGTTTATTAAAGAAATGTTAATTTATATATTTAATTGATAAATACTATAGCAGTCTTTATGGTAAGCATTTATAGGAATTTAAGATTAATTCAGAGGAGATGAGAGTATATGCTAAAAGAAAAAGTCAATATTGCAGAGAATAGATTTAAAGCTAAAAAAGGAATGACTTTTCATGATTTGATTGCTGAAAATGACAAAGAGATAGTTAAGAATGTTGCAATATGCAAGTTGAATGGAAGAAATCATGAATTAAATGAAGTTATAGAAGAAGAAGGAAATATATCTCTTATTGGTTTCGATACGGAACTTGGGATAAAGATATACACACGAGCACTTCAGTTTATATTTATTAAAGCAACTCTTGATTTATTCCAAGATGCAAAGATAACACTGGAACATTCCATAAGTAAGGCTATTTATGGAGAAATATATAAGGATAGTCCATTAAGTGAAAACGAATTATTACACATAAAAAAGAGAATGCAGGAAATAATCGATAGAGATATTCCCATAAGAAGAATAAAAGTATCAAAAGAAAAGGCAATAAAAATATTTTCTGATTATAATATGGAAGATAAGGTTAAACTTTTAGAAACATGTGAAATGGAAGAATTCCAGCTTTGTGAACTTGATGGAAGATATGATTATTTCTATGAATGTATGCCATACTCTACAGGAGTGATTAAATTATTTGATCTGAAAAAGTATGAATCTGGTTTTATCTTAAGAAGACCTGATAGGAATAATTTGATAACACTTGAACCATTCAAAGAGCAGAAGAGTCTTTCTAAGATATTTAAGGAAACTAAAAGGTGGTTAAATATAATTGGAGTTGGAGAAGTAGGAACTTTAAATGAAAAAGTATGCAACAATGAACTTCAAAATGTAATCATGGTATCAGAGGCCCTCCATGAAAAGAAGATAGCCAATATTGCCGATGAAATAAGCAGTAGGAAAGATGTTAAGGTGATATTGATTGCTGGACCTTCTTCATCAGGAAAAACTACTTTTGCTAATAGATTGAGCATACAGCTGCGAGTAAATGGACTTATTCCTATACCTATTTCTTTGGATAATTATTTTGTGGATCGTGATAAGACTCCTATAGATGAAAATGGAGATTATGATTATGAATCTATAGATGCTCTTGATTTAAAACTTCTTAATAAGAATCTTGAGGATCTTATGACAGGAGTTGAAGTGGAACTTCCTGAATATAATTTTAAGACAGGCGAAAGAGAATGGAATGGATATAAGGTTAAAATTCCTGAAAATGGCGTTTTGATTTTGGAAGGAATACATGGACTAAATCCTAAATTAATATGTGAAGATTTAAGAAAAAGTGTATTCAAAATTTATATATCAGCACTTACTCAGCTTAATATAGATAATCATAACAGAATTTCAACAACAGATTCGCGTAAGGTAAGAAGAATTGTAAGAGATTCTCTTTCAAGAGGCTATGGTGCAGAGGACACTCTAAAAATGTGGCCTTCTATAAGACGTGGTGAGAAGAAGAATATATTTGTATATCAGGAAGAAGCAGATGCAATGTTCAATTCCACATTGGTATATGAATTAGGAGTACTAAAGCCTTATGCTCTTAAGGAACTTGAAAAAATACCACAGGAAAGTCCTGTTTATGCTGAGGCGAGAAGATTAAAGGCATTCTTGAATTTCTTTGAAGAAATAAGCGTGGGTGAAGTTCCTAAGAATTCTTTATTAAGAGAATTCATCGGAGGCTCATGTTTTTATGAATATTAATTGTTAAAAATATCACTTATCTAATTATTGGATAAGTGATATTTTTATTGCATTAATGATTGTAAATATAAAGTATAGCAAGTTTTTCCTACAAAATTGTTGAATATTTATTTGTAAAGTGATACTATAATTATAGTTTTTATAAATAAATATTAAATATAACGATATAATACATAAAACAAGACAATAAAAAGAGTAGAAAAATATCAGATAAGCAATGAGTTAATAAATATTTTTATTTATATATTCACAATTTTAAGGGGGACTTATAATGTTAAATAAAAAAGAGCATAAGCCTTTTATATCTCATGACAAGATACTTCCAGAAATTACTGGAACGTCAATTATATTAGGTATTATTCTAGCTGTTATTTTTGGAGCAGCAAATGCATATTTAGGTTTAAAGGTTGGTATGACTATATCAGCATCAATTCCGGCAGCAGTTATGTCAATGGGGATTATAAGAGTTATATTAAAAAGAGATTCTATTTTAGAAAATAATTTAGTACAGACTATAGGATCAGCTGGTGAGTCAGTTGCAGCAGGAGCAATATTTACAATACCAGCAATATTTATATGGATGAAAGAATGGGGACAACCTAGTCCATCACTTTTTGAAATATCTATAATCTGTTTCTGTGGAGGAATACTTGGAGTATTATTCATGATACCTTTAAGAAAAGCACTTATTGTTAAGGAACATGGAGTTCTTCCATATCCAGAAGGAACAGCATGTGCAGAAGTTCTTTTAGCTGGTGAAGAAGGCGGAGCTAAAGCATCAGGAGTTTTTGTAGGACTTGGAATTGCGGGTGTATATAAATTCTTAACAGAAGGATTAAAAATATTCCCTAATGAAGTTCATTATGAAATATCAAAATACAAAGGTTCAGCAGTTGGTGTAGATGTTCTTCCAGCACTTCTTGGAGTTGGATTTATATGTGGAGCTAAAATCTCTGGATATATGTTTGCAGGTGGAATACTTGGATGGTTTGTTATATTACCATTAATATCTCTATTTGGTGGAGATATGATAATGTATCCTGGAACAGATGCAATAAGCTCTATGGGGTCATTTGCTTTATGGGGAAGTTACTTAAAATACATAGGTGCTGGTGCAGTTGCAGCAGGTGGAATAATGAGCTTAATTAAATCATTACCACTAATAGTTTCAACTTTTGCAGCATCAATAAAAGATCTATCAGGAAAAGGAACAGAAAAATCTCAAAATAGAACTGATAGAGATTTGCCAATCAACATAATATTAATTGCTATATTAGCTTTAATACTTATAATCTGGTTAGTTCCAACTATTCCAGTATCACTTGGAGGAGCAATACTTATTGCAGTATTTGGATTCTTCTTTGCTACAGTTTCATCAAGAATAGTTGGTCTTGTAGGAAGCAGTAACAATCCAGTATCAGGTATGACAATTGCTACATTACTTATTACAACTATGATATTTAAAATGACAGGTGTAATTGGACAAGAAGGTATGTTATCTTCAATTGCAGTAGGTTCAGTTATATGTATAATTGCAGCAATTGCAGGTGATACATCTCAGGATTTAAAAACTGGATACATTGTAGGAGCAACTCCTTACAAGCAGCAGATTGGTGAAGTAATCGGTGTTACAGCATCAGCTATAACAATTGGTGGAGTATTATATCTTTTAAATGCAGCATGGGGATTTGGGTCTACAGAACTTGCAGCACCACAGGCAACATTAATGAAAATGGTTGTTCAAGGTGTTATGGAAGGAAACTTACCATGGAACTTAGTATTTGCAGGAGCAGGAATTGCAGTAGCAGTTGAGATACTTGGTATACCAGTATTACCATTTGCAATTGGATTATACTTACCAATTCACTTAAGCACAGGAATTATGGCTGGTGGACTTGTAAGATTATACTTCGAAAAGAAGAAGAAAATTACTGAAGAAAAGAGAAAAGATGCAATCGATAGAGGTATTCTTTATACTTCAGGTCTTATTGCTGGTGAAGGTTTAGTGGGAATTCTACTTGCAGTATTTGCAATTGTAAATATTGGAGGAAAATCTTTAGCAGAAATAATAGATTTATCTGGAACAATACAGACTGGAAATATTGGTGCAATTATTGCATTTGGTATATTAATTTTAACATTGTTTAAATTCAGTTTATGGCATAAGGATAAAAAAGCTCAATAATTTTTAGTGATAACAGCCCTGGTTTTTTTAAAACTAGGGCTGTGCTATATGATTTTTAATTAACAGTTATTGAAAGAGTGAAAATGCTTTTGAAGTTATTTATATTTTTATGAAAAGATAATAAATAAAACAGAAGAGGAAGTGATTAATTTATGAAGAAGAAAAAAAATTATTTAGATTATATTCCAGTGAGAAACAGTGATTATGAATGGCATATCATTGAAGATGATATTGTTGAAATTCATGTTGTTAATAAAGGAATTTTTAATAAACTGGCACAGAAATTTTTGAAAAAGCCTAAAATAAGCAAAATAAAGCTTGATAAGTACGGAAGCATTGTTTGGCAGGCAATTGATGATACAAGTGATATAGGAAAAATTGCCGATAAAGTTAGAGATATATTCGAAGATAACGAGAATATGTTTTATGAAAGGTTGGTAAAGTTTTTTCATATATTAAAAGAAAATAAATTTATAACATATAAAAAATAAATAATAAAAGAGGTTATCATATGTTGAGGTTTGAGTTATTACATAGAAATTTAAATACTTAAATCCATACTTAAGAAATAACCTCTTTTTTTATCTATAAATTTAATATTTTAAGAAAAAATGCGTAGATTATTATAAAAATGAAAAAATAATTATAAGGATAGATACTTTAAAGATATTGTGTTTTAATAAATATAAAGAAAAATAATAAAATCTTTTACTAGATGAAGAAACTAGAACGGGTTTATGATAAGGGTTGAAAAATGATTTCAATTAATTAAGGAGAGTTGATTATGAAAGGAATAGGAATATTTGATATACTTGGACCTATAATGATAGGGCCTTCAAGTTCACATACTGCTGGAGCTGCAAGGCTTGGAAAAATTGCAAGAAGTATAGCAGGTGATGATATTGCAGAGGTAACATTTTTATTACATGGATCTTTTGCAAAAACATATAAGGGCCATGGAACTGACAGAGCATTGGTAGCTGGAATATTGGGAATGGAACCTAGTGATGAAAGACTTAGAAATTCAATGGACATTGCAAGAGAAAAGGGAATTAAATTTTTATTTAAGGAAGCAGATTTGGGAGATGTCCATCCTAATACAGTCAAGTTTGTTATGAGAACAAATGATGATAATTATTGTGAAGTTATGGGATCATCAATAGGTGGAGGAAATATTAAGATTTGTGAAGTTAATGATAATGAAGTTGATTTTACTGGAATTTATGAAACTTTAATAGTGCAGCATAAAGATGTTCCAGGAGTTATACATAGCATTACACATATACTTTATAGTGAAAATATAAATGTTGCCTTTATGAGAGTTTTCAGAGACAGAAAAGGCGAAGAAGCTACTATGATTTTTGAAATGGACAATAAAGTCAGTGAAGAGACAAAAAAGAAAATTGAAAACTTAGAGTTTGTATATAAAGTTATTTCAATTAGTCCAGCAAAAGAAGAAAAATAGAAAGGATGATAACAGAATGCTTGCAAAAACTGGAGAAGAATTATTAGAAATATGTGAAAAGTATGATATTCCATTAAGTGAATATGCAATAAGATGTGAAGTTGAAGAAAAAGGACTTACAAGAGAAGAAGTAATTGACAAGATGAGAAAAAATCTTCATGTAATGATTTCTGCTGCAAATGAGGGAAGAGAAAATGAAGTATTCTCTGTAAGTGGTCTTATTGGCGGTGATGGATTTAAAATCAATAATTATGTAAACAAAGGAAAGACATTAACAGGGAGAGCAACAAATATAGCAATGGCCATGGCATTATCATCATCAGAAGTAAATGCTTCAATGGGAAGAATAGTTGCATGTCCAACAGCTGGTTCTTGTGGTATCCTGCCAGCAGTAATCCTTTCAGCGGGAGCACAATTAGAGTTAGATGAAGATGGACTTATAAAAGGTCTTCTTGCAGCAGCTGCTGTAGGTATGATTATAGGTATGAATGCAACATTATCAGGTGCAGAAGGCGGATGTCAGGCTGAGTGTGGTTCAGCATCAGCAATGGGTGCAGCTGCAGTTGTTGAGATGATGGGCGGAACACCTAAGATGAGCCTTGATGCAGGTTCCATAATACTTCAGAATGTACTTGGTCTTGTATGTGACCCAGTAGCAGGTCTTGTTGAAATTCCATGTGCAAAGAGAAATGCACAAGGTGCAATAACTGCATTATGTACAGCAGATATGGTTATGGCTGGAGTTGAAGCAAAAATTCCCTTTGATGATGCTGTAAGTGCAATGTATAAAGTTGGAAAGAGCCTGCCATCATCATTAAGAGAAACAGCATTAGGTGGTGTTGCAGTAACTCCTGCGGGATTAAGACTTAAGGAACAGGTTTTTGGAAAAGATGACTAAGAAGATAATTTAGTTGATAGTTTTGGATGAAATCTCATTGTTGTATAGTTCTTGATTATTAAAGTAATAGAAATCCATTTTACAGAATATATCTATAGAAAGATGTAGTACCTTATAAATAGATATGGGAGGAATGTAAAATGGATTTTGCTAAATATCATTCACAAGTAATAAAGGATATAGATCATTATGTAGCAAGAGCTAAAATAGGCAACATATTAAAGTCTGAACAAAAAGAAATGACAATAGATAATAAGAAGGTTATGTCACTTAATGTAGTTATTCAGTTAAAAAAGTATGAGCTTATTAAAATTGAAGGAAAAAATAATGAATATACCTTTATAATTTCATTAGGTGGAAATGATGTGTATAAGACTTCAAAATGCAATTATAGAGATGAAGATTTCAGGAATAGTGTGAAAGATTCAAGTGAATATATAAATTTCATCAATTGTTTTGAGAATCTTGGAAAAATATTTAAGAAAAAGAGAAAAAAATAAATATAATATACAAAAAATAAAAGTATTTGACCTCTAAATATTATAGAATTATAATATAAAGTAGATTTTTAAGTAATAATACAAAGGCGTGTTATGGATTAAATTCCGTAACACGCTTTTTGTATTAAAGAATACCACAAGTTTGACTTGTGGTTCCGGAAAGCTTTTAGCTATGAGTAGAAAAAAAGAAACCTCCATTGTAAAATTATAGTAGGTTTGCCGACCAAAACTATAAAATACAAGGAGGTGTGTCCGGTTAATGGACATTGATTTTACATATTATTTCTTAAACAATATTATTCCACACGATTAATATATTATACATTTAACTTATAGGTTTATTGGATAGTGCTTTATGATATATAATTATCATAGTAGAAATAAAAATTTGAATTTAAAGTTTATAGTATACTAAAAAATATAAATGATTATCATGCTATGAGACGATATGGTCTTCATGTATTTTAGAAAAGCTTTAAAGCAAAAATATTAGAATATTAGATTCGTAAGATGATAATATTTTATAAAATACCTGATATCAGGTGTATATTTTTGAACACTGAACAAAATGATAATTAGGAAATAAATTAAGAAAAAAGGAAGATTATATGAGCGATAGAAATTTACAACTTGTCAATGAAGATGAAAATATTGATGATTTACAGCTAAATGGCCTTAATTTGATTCAAAAAAAGGATGGATTTAAATTTGGGATAGATGCAGTTCTTTTATCATATTTTTCAAATGTAAAAACAAGACATAGAGTTATTGATTTATGTACAGGTACAGGCATAGTTCCGTTTTTATTGTATGGAAAATATAATCCTCAGGAAGTAGTTGGATTAGAAATACAAAGTGATATGGTAGAGATGGCACAAAGAAGTGTAAAGTTTAATTCATTGGAGGATAAGATATCCTTTGTAAACATGGATCTTAAAGATACAGAACAGTTAAAGAAGCTTGGGAGATTTGATGTTCTTACAGTAAATCCACCATACAAGCTTAATAATGCTGGAATAATTAATCCGTTAGATAAGCTGGCTATTGCAAGACATGAGATAATGTGTAATCTTGAAGATGTAATTAATGCAGCAAGAATACTTTTAAAGGATAATGGAAGGATGTTTATAGTTCACAGACCAGAGAGGCTTGCAGATATCTTTACATTGATGAGAAAGTATAAGATAGAGCCTAAGAGGGTACAGATGGTACATCCTAAGGCTAATAAAGCGCCTAATATAGTCCTTGTGGAGGGGCAGAGAGACGGCGGATCATATCTTAAGTGGGATGAACCTATTTATGTATATGATGAGAATGGGGGATATACAGAACAAATTGATAAAATATATGGGAGGAAATAAGACATGGAAAAAGGAAAATTATATTTAGTACCTACACCAATAGGTAATTTGAAGGATATTACATTAAGAGCATTAGAGGTATTAAAAGATAGTGATATTATTGCAGCTGAAGATACTAGACAGACACTTAAGCTGTTAAACCATTTTGAAATAAAAAAGCCCCTTATCAGCTATCATAAATTTAATGAACAGTCAAAGGGGAATGAAATAGTAGAATTACTCCGTGAAGGAAAAACTATAGCATTGGTATCAGATGCAGGTACACCGGGAATATCAGATCCAGGAAGTGTTATAGTACAAAAATGTATAGCTGAAGATATAGAATTTGAAGTTCTTCCTGGAGCTACAGCAATAACAACTGCACTTGTCTATTCAGGTCTTGATACAACTAAATTTTTATTTAGAGGTTTTCTTCCAAGAGAAAATAAGGATAGAAAGGTTATAACTAATGAACTTTTAAATAGTCAGGAAACTTTAATTTTTTATGAAGCACCACATAGATTGCTTGATACATTGTCATATTTATCAGATGCTTTTGGAGATAGAAATATAGCTGTATGCAGAGAATTGACAAAGTTATATCAAGAAATTTTCAGAGGAAGATTGAGTGAAGCAATTCAGCATTTTGTTGATAATAAGCCTAGAGGAGAATTTGTTCTTGTTTTAGAAGGGAAAAGGCTTGAAGATATAAAAGAAGAAAAGAAGCAGGAATGGATCAATTTATCCATTGAGGATCATATCTTGAAATATATAAAAGATGGGATAAATAAGAAAGAGGCCATAAAACTTGTCGCAAAAGATAGAGAATTACCTAAAAGTGAAGTGTATAAATTTTCTACTAACATATAGTTTTTATCGATTTTAGGTTTTAAGATTTTAATAAAATAATAAAAGTAATACAAGTCTTAATTAAATTTACTTAATAAGACATGTATTACTTTTTATTATAATAAATTAATATGTATTATTCTATTATCTGTTTTTCATTTCTTCAAAACATTTTTGGCAGATGTTCTTACCTTTGTAGTTTATAACATCTCTAGCATCTCCACAGAAGATACATGCTGGTTCATATTTCTTTAAGATTATTTGTTCACCATCTACATATATTTCTAAAGCATCCTTTTCAGCGATGTCTAAAGTTCTTCTTAATTCTATTGGAATTACTATTCTTCCTAATTCGTCTACTCTTCTTACTACACCTGTTGATTTCATAATAAAAAAAATCCTCCTAATTACACAATTCGACATTCTACAATGCTATATTACCAAGTATGTAATATAAAGTCAATAAATATTTCACTTTCTATATAAGAAATTACAAATTTCAACTTTAAAAAACATCATAGATAAAATATACTACCATAATTTAGAAATGTCAATAGAAAATTTAGAGGAAAATAATCAAAAATAATAAAAAATTAAAAACTTGGATGATGGCATGAATAGGAGGTTAGAATGTGATAGAAAATTGCTCTATAGTATGATTTATATAAAAAAGTTATAAAAAATTTACAAATACAAGGATAAAAGTAATTAATCAACTCTTAAGGAGAAAAAACAGAAACTATAAGCAATAATGTCGACAAATTACATAAAATAGATATTTTTCATAAGATTACTTTAAAGAAAATATGAAAATTTTATGTCTAAATGTATAGAAGTTGAATAATATAGATATACTTGATTATAAATAAATATACTATATCATTATGAATAAATTGGAAAAAGCATAGCTTGCTTATGATGTTAGAATTAACTTGTAATAAGTTCATGTATACTATATAATATAATAAAGTAGTATGAGAAAGTGTAGGTGGATAGTATGAAAAGAAAATTTGATTCTAACTATATAAAAGAATTAGCAGAAGAAATGTCAAAAAGTAGTTCAATTTCATATGATGATCTACCAAAATATGATTTATTTCTATCACAAGTTATAGATTATTTAAATGATAAATTTGTAAATGAAAAGTTTACTAATAATATAGTACAAAACTATACAAAGAGTGAAGTTATCACAAAACCTGAGGACGGAAAAAAAAGAGGATATACCAAGATGCATTTAATACAGCTTGTACTTCTTAGTTATATGAGACCTGTATTAACGACAGAGGAAATTAAAAAGGTATTTAGTTTAGCATTTAATCAGATAAATGATAGAAGTGATGATATATTATCATGGGAAGAAGCATATAAGACATTTGTACAAATACAAGAAGAAAGTTTGGATGACTATTTAATAACTTCATTGACACATGAAGAAAAACTTGAACAATTGGTCAAAGAGTTTAATCTTGAAGAAAAAGATGAAGAGAGAATAAAAATATTTTTATTAGTACTGTCTTTGATAGCAGAAGCAAGTGTTATCAAAAAGTTAGTTCAAAAAATAGTAAATGAATATCATGCTGAATAAGCTTATATTTATTTATAAAATAAGAAATCTAGTTGCAGCACTTATTTAATGAATAGTGATATAGTATTCATTAAATAAGTGTTTTCTATATTGCGAAGAGGTATTTTTATGGAAAAAATTATTATAAGAGAATCTGTGAGGAATTTAGTTGAGTTCTGTTTTTTAAAAGGGGATATAGATAATCGTTTTTCAGGAACAGCAAGAGCACTTGAGGGCACGAAAGCACACCAAAAGCTTCAAAAGGATAATTCAGAGATATATCCTAAATATGAAAAAGAAGTTTTTTTAACTCATGATTTTGAACTTGAAAATAGTATTATAAAGGTTGAAGGAAGAGCAGACAGCATAATATATGATGATGACAAGATTATAATCGAAGAAATAAAGTCAACATATAAGAGTTTTGCATATATTGATGATCTTAATGAAGTTCACTGGGCTCAGGCTAAGGTATATGCTTTGATTTATGCCATAGATAATAATTTAAATGAAATTTATATAAGATTGTCTTATGTACAGCTAGAAACATATGAAGTTAAAAGTTTTGAGCGACTTTTTACCATTGAAGAATTAAAGAATTTTACATCAGATATATTGAGACAATATGAAAAGTTCAGTATGTTTATACATAATCAGAAAATAAGTAGAAATGAATCCATAAGGGGAGTAGCGTTTCCATTTGAGTCTTATAGGGAGGGGCAGAGAAAGCTTATAAATGTTGTATATTACACAATTAAAGAGCAGGAAATGCTGTTTGCACAGGCACCTACAGGAATAGGGAAGACTATATCAACAATATTCCCAGCAGTTAAGGCATTGGGAGAGGAAATGGGTGACAAAATAATATATCTTACTCCTAAGACAATAAACAGGGAGGTTGCAAAAGACACATTTGATAAACTGCGTCATGAAGGATTGAAGTTCAAAAGCATAGTATTAACTGCAAAAGAAAAATCATGTATTAATGAAGAATTCGACTGTAATCCTGATAAATGTATATATGCAAAAGAATACTATAATAAAGTGAAAGATGTAGTATTAGAGGTTTTAAGCGAAAATGATAGTATTTCTGTGGAAATACTACATCATTATTCAGAAAAATATAAAGTATGTCCTTTTGAGCTTTCATTGGATATAAGCATGTATTGTGACGGTATTATATGTGACTATAATTATATGTTTGATCCACGCGTATCCCTTACAAGGATGATAGAACAAGGAGATAACATAGTTCTTATTGATGAATCTCATAACCTGATTGATAGAGCAAAATCAATGTATTCTGCATCATTAAACAAGAGTCAGATATTGAGCTGTAAGAAGATAGCTAAAGGAAAGCTTGGGAAACTTCATTCCATATTAGGAAAATTAAATAGTTATTTCATAGAATTGAGGAATGAGTGTACTCATAGGGATTTAACATGGTTTTATGAAAGTGATGCACCAAAAGATTTATCAAAACATCTGAATATGTATTTAAAAGAAAGTGAAGAAGTTCTTGTAAGAGGAAATAAGTTTCAAGGATATGATGAAATACTCCAATTATATTTTGATATAAGTTCATTTAATACAATCCTTCAGTTATATGATGATAATTACGTTACATGTGTGGAAAAGGATCATCAGGAAGTTAAAATAACCTTATACTGTGTTAATCCAGCTGAAAATATAAAGAAGTGTCTAAAGAAAAATCATTCAACTATTTTATTTTCAGCAACATTATCACCAATAAAATATTATATAGATATGCTTGGAGGAAATGATGAAAATTATAGATTAAAGCTTCCTTCACCATTTAAAAAAGAAAACTTAGAGGTATTTGTTAGTCCAATAAATATAAGGTATAAGTATAGAACTAAAACACTGCCTTATGTTATAGATAAGATATGCAGCTTTGTCAATGAGCAGAAGGGAAACTACATTGTATTTTCACCATCTTATGTTTATATGGAAGCTCTGTGGGAACAAATAAAAAGTTGTGAGGATATAGCTGGATTCAAGCTCATTAAGCAGAAAGCCAGCATGAATGAAAATGAAAAGAGTGAATTTTTGAAACATTTCAGAGAAAATAACAACCTGCTTGTATTCTGTGTACTTGGAGGTATGTTTTCAGAAGGAATTGATCTTCCAGGAGAGCAGCTTATAGGAAGTGCTATAATAGGTGTTGGATATCCTAAGATAGCTATGGAAAATGAAATAAGCAGGGAATTCTTTAAAGAAAGTGGATATGACTATGCATATGTATATCCAGGAATAAATAAGGTTCAGCAGGCAGCAGGAAGAGTAATAAGGACAGAAGAAGATAAGGGAAGAGTGCTTCTGATTGATGATAGGTATACATCAGCTCAGTATAGTTCATTGTTGCCTTCAGAGTGGTATCCAATAAAAAAGTTCTAAATAATAAAGTATTTTTAGGAAATAAAACAAAAAGTTTATTTATCTATTTAAGTATGTTAAAATATTCATGTTAGTTTACAATAAAATATTAGATTACAAATAAAATATTAGATTACAGTAGAATATACATTGCAGTATAAATATTAAAAGTTAACATTAAGGAGCGAGGATAATGAATATTCCATTAATTGATTTAAAAGCTCAATATAAATCTATTTCTGAAGATTTAGATAGAGTAACTAAAGAAGTTTTATCTTCTGCAGCTTACATAATGGGTAAGAACGTAACAGAATTTGAAAAAGAATTCGCTGAATATATAGGAGTTAAACATGCAATATCAGTAGGGAACGGAACTGATGCTTTGGTTATTGCATTAAAATCTTTAGGAATAGGTCCTGGTGATGAAGTAATCACTTCAACATTTACTTATTTTGCTTCAGCAGAATGTATTTCAGCAGTTGGAGCTACACCGGTTTTTGTTGATGTAGAAAAAGATACATTTAATATGGATCCATCTAAATTAGAAGAAAAAATTACAGATAAGACAAAAGCAATTATACCTGTACATATTTTTGGTCAGAGCGCAGATATGGATCCAATAAACGAAATAGCTAAGAAACATAACTTAAAGGTTGTTGAGGATGCCTGTCAGGCTGTAGGAGCTAAGTACAAGGGCAGAATGATTGGAACATTAGGAGATGCAGCATGCTTCTCATTCTTCCCAACAAAGAATCTTTCGTGTGCTGGTGATGGTGGTATGATAGTTACTGATGATGATGATATCGCTACTATTGCAAAAGCATTAAGAACTCATGGAAGTGGAGAAACAGGACAAAAAGCATATAATTTATTAAATAATATTACACAAGAAATAGAAACATCAAAAGATGGTGATGATACAGTTTACAATCCATTAAAGTATTATAATTATCTAATTGGGTTCAATTCAAGATTAGATGCTATTCAAGGTGCCATATTAAGAGTTAAATTACCTCATTTAGATACATGGAATGGCAATAGAAGAAAAGTTGCAGAAATATATAATAGAGAATTTAAGGATGTTGATGTGGTTACACCAGTAAGCAGAGAAGAAAACGAAGTTATATATCATCAATATGTATTACAATGTGACGATAGAGAAGCTATGTTAAATAAATTAAAGGAAAAAGGTGTTGCCACTGGAGTTTACTATCCAGTACCTTTACATTTACAAAAGGTATATGCAGATTTAGGTTATAAAGAAGGAGATATGCCTGTTGCAGAATATCTTTCACATAGAACTTTTGCAATACCTGTATATCCAGAACTAAATGAAGAACAAATAAAATATATAGTTGATGCAATAAAAGCTTAGATCAGTTTAAATTTGAGAATGGATAGTTGAAAGTTAAAATCTCTAACTATCAATTTTTCATTTTCATTATTGACTGAAAAAAGAGGGAGTAATTATGGAAAAGAACTATTTTGTACACGAATCAAGTTATGTAGATGACAATGTCAAAATCGGAGATGGAACAAAAATATGGCACTTTTCTCACGTTATGAGCAATTCTGAAATGGGTGAAAAATGCAATATAGGTCAGAATGTAGTTATATCTCCAGGAGTAAAGCTTGGAAATGGAGTAAAGATACAAAACAATGTATCTGTCTACACAGGGGTTATATGTGAAGATGATGTATTTTTAGGGCCATCATGTGTATTTACAAATGTAATAAATCCTAGAAGCTTTATTGAGAGAAAAACTGAATATAGAGACACTATAATTGGAAAAGGTGCATCAGTTGGTGCTAATGTAACAATTGTATGTGGACACAATATAGGTAAATATGCACTAATTGGAGCTGGAGCAGTAGTTACTAAGAATATACCAGATTATGCTTTGGTTATGGGGAATCCAGCTAGAATAAAAGGCTATGTATGTAAATGTGGTGAAAAATTATCCTTTGATGATAATCATCATGGAACATGTCCCGCTTGTGGATTAAATTATACTAAAGATAATGATAAAGTTGAATGCAACGAGTAAGTTTAAGAGATGTCTATTAAAATTTATAACATAAATAGTAATATGATCATTTGTATTATATGATTATAGGAGGTATAACATGTCAGTGTTAAAGCAACAATTATTAGATAAAATAAATAATAAAACTGCTAAAGTTGGGGTAGTTGGTCTTGGATATGTGGGATTACCATTAGCAGTAGAAAAGGCTCATGCAGGATATCAAACTATAGGTTTTGATGTTCAGGACAAGAAAGTTAACATGGTTAACGAAGGTAAGAACTATATAGGTGACGTAGTTGATGAAACATTAAAGAAGTTAGTTGAAGACGGTTCTTTAAGAGCAACTACAGATTTTAGTTTTGTAAAAGATGTAGATACAATCTGTATTTGTGTTCCTACACCATTAGATTTATATAAACAGCCAGATTTATCATATGTGGTTTCATCTACAAAGAGTGTTGCACAATATCTTCATAAAGGTATGCTTGTAATTCTTGAGAGTACTACTTATCCAGGAACTACAGAAGAAGTTCTTAAGCCAATATTAGAAGAAAGCGGATTGAAATGTGGAGAAGATTTCTTCTTAGCATTCTCACCTGAAAGAGTAGATCCGGGTAATAAGCAGTACAACACAAAGAATACACCAAAAGTTGTTGGTGGATGCAGTGAAGAATGTACAGAAGTTGCTGCAGCATTATACAGAAACATATTAGAAGGGGATATTCATACAGTATCATCACCAGCTGTAGCTGAAATGGAAAAAATCTTAGAAAACACATTCAGAAACATTAACATAGGTTTAGCTAATGAAATGGCTATATTATGTAACAGAATGGGTATAGATGTATGGGAAGTTATAGACGCAGCTAAAACTAAGCCATATGGATTCATGCCATTTTATCCAGGCCCAGGTTTAGGAGGACACTGTATACCACTAGATCCTTTCTACTTAGAATGGAAAGCTAAAGAATATGATTATCATACAAGATTAATAGAAACTTCAGGGGAAATCAATGATTCAATGCCTGAATTTGTATTAGATAATGTTATGAAGATATTAAATAAGCATAAGAAAGCATTAAATGGAGCAAAGGTTCTATTAATGGGAGTTGCTTATAAGAATGATATAGATGATTACAGAGAATCTCCAGCATTCAAGGTAATAGAATTATTAGAAAAGAACGGTGCAGATCTTATGGTTAATGATCCATACTGTCCTGTATCTAAATATAAGGACAAAACATATCATTCAGTAGACTGGACTGAAGTTATTGATGATGCGGATATAGTAATTATCACTACTAACCACAGCTGTTATGACTATGAATCAATAGTTGAAAAAGCTAAGGTTGTTTATGATACAAGAAATGCTACTAAAGATGTAGTTAATAATAGAGATAAGATATATAAATTATAATAAGAATATTAAGCAGGAAAAATTGTTGTATGTGCAGTTTTCCTGCTTTTATTTATGTATTGATATAGTGCTTTTGCAATAGGAACGAGTTATTTTCTTGGAATAAAAACACCTAAGAACTTCAACAGGCCATTTTTAAGCAAGAGCATGAAAGAATTCTGGAATAGATAGCATATTTCATTATCAAAATGGTTTCAAAGTATACAAATAGCAGTAACTTTCAATGTAGTATGTTTTGGATTATTAATTTTTTCAGGATACTTATTCACAAAATAGAATAAAAGTATAAAAGCTATTCTAGTTTAATAAGTAAATTTTAGACTGGGGTAGTTTTTTTATTTATAGCGTAATTATTATTGATATAAAAAATAATGTTGAATTGAGGAATATTATATTTGAAAGTAGAGTAGCATATAGTATATGATATAATCTACAGGCAGAAAAGTTTGGAAAAACCTGAAGAAAGGAAATATGGTGATTAAATGAACAATTTAAAATTTAATATAAGGCGTCAGATAAATTTACTAATTCATCTTATAGTAAAGATAAAAAGAGATGATGTTTTTGCAATATCATCTCAGCTTGCGTATTATTTAATATTATCATTTTTCCCATTCATGATATTCCTCATAACTCTCATAGGTTTCAGTCCTTTAAGCTCTGTAGAGGTACTTAATAATTTAAATGCAATTTTACCTAAGAGTATAGTTGATCTTACTAAATCGATAATTTTTGAAGTTGTTGATACTCAGCATACAGGATTATTAGGAGTATCTGTCTTGTTGATGATATGGACTTCATCTTCAGCATTCAGGGCGGTAATCAAAGGTGTCAATAAAGCATATGATTTTAAAGAAAGCAGATCATTTATTAAAAGAGCTATAATTTCAATGGGAGGCATAATGTCACTTGCATTAATCATACTTTTAGCATTAGCAATGCTGGTATTTGGGAATGTAATAGGAGCTCATATAATAAGTAAGATACCATTTTATAAGATAATAATTTTTTTATGGAATATGTTCAGATATGCATTTGTATTTATCGTAATGATATTTATTTTTGCACTTATATATATGTTTGCACCTGCTAAAAGATTGAAGCTGAAAGAAGTAGTTCCAGGAGCAATATTCAGTACTATGGGATGGATAGTGGTTTCTTTTGTGTTTTCATTTTACATTAATAATTTTAGTAATTATTCGAGATTTTATGGAAGCCTTGGAGCAGTATTTATATTAATGACATGGCTGTTTTTAATTTCTATGATATTTATATTAGGAGTAGAAATCAATTGTGTTATTGGCCAGATAAAGAGTAGAAGTTTAAATAAAGTATGATAAGAGGAAAATGTTTATTATAGATTAGTATAATCTATAATAAACAACTGTTATAAATATTTTATATACTACTGTATATTATTTTATTTTATGGATATAACTTTAAAGTAAAAAATTACTGTGGAGGTATATTTATGAATAAAATAATATTATTAGGACGCTTAATAAAAGATCCAGAGTTAAAGAAAAATGAAAATGGAGATAAAGTTTATACTCGCTTTGTAATTGCAGTTCAGAGAAATTTTAAATTACCTGACGGTACAAGAGAAGCTGATTTTATTACTGTTGCTGTATGGGGTAAAAAAGCGGAAATTATATGTAAACATACTAAAAAGGGAAGCCTTATTACTGTCAGTGGCAGATTGAGAACAGGCAGTTATGAAGATAAAGATGGAATAAAAAGATATGTAGCTGAAGTAGTAGCAGAAGATTTTAAATTTATAAGCACTAAAAGAGAAAGTCAAACTGAAGCTGAAGAAAACTGTTAAATATAAAGCATATATTTATGCAATGTTTTTTTTAATTTATTAAAACATTGCATAAACATTTCTTACATAAAATTATAGCAATAAGATGGAAAATAAATTACATTTAATGTAATGAAAAGAAAAATAAAATAAAAATTGAAAAAAACTTGAAAATTACAACAATTATGATATAATAAATATGTAAACGATATCCGAAGCGTTTTTCAATTATGGTTTAACAAATAGAGATTATGAGATAAAAAAAGAGTTCATCTGAACTCTTTTTTTTATTTCTATTAATTTATAAAGAATATAAGTATATATTCATACATAAAGTTTAAAAATTCGACAATAGCAATGTCTAAATAAGGGGTAATTATTTGTAAATTATGTTGTAAAAGACCATTAGTTAGATTTTATTGTCAATAAAAAATATACGATTGTTGAGTATTGTGTACATGCTTTGACATTTTATCATTAAATAATGTGCTAAGATTTTATTGTAATATTGTTTGAGGGGTTGAAGTATTATGAATATTGCAGAAGAATATGAATGTAAGAGCAAAGATGAAGGTATAGAATTCAATTATTTCTATAGACTAATTAAGTCTAGTTATAGAGGGGTACCTGTATATGGGATCGAAATAGAGAGAAAAGATTATATTGGGATGAGAAATGTCAATATTGAAAGAGATAAGGTTGATATGATTTCCTATAAGAAGAATAAGGCAGAGCAGATTCTTATAAAGCTGTATAAGAATAAACTGTCCCCAATACATCTGGTAGACATAATAGGAAGTTATGCTGACGAATTTTCCTATAAAGCAGATATTCCTGACTGTAATTAAACTATAAATATCTTAGATATAATTATTTTTCGCTTTTATGTGGTAATATATTACTAAAAGTGAGGCGATAGATTTGATTATAGGAATTGGAACAGACATTATTGAAATTGAGAGAATTGAAACTGCTGTGAAACGAACAAAGAACTTTATGAATAAGATGTTTACGGAAAATGAGATAAAGATATTTGAATCTCGAGGCTTCAGGAGTGAAGTAATTGCAGGAAATTTCGCAGCAAAGGAGGCGGTGAGCAAGGCCGTAGGTACAGGATTTAGGGATTTTGGGGTAAAGGATATTGAGATATTAAGGGATGAATTAGGAAAGCCAATAGTTAATTTAAGTAGCAAGGTTTATAAGGTTATAAAACGCAATGATGTAAGTATACATGTAAGCATTTCTCATAACAGAACTAATGCAATAGCCTATGCTGTTATGGAGGTAGTAGAATGATAGAAGTATTTAAAAGTAATAAGTGCAGAAGTATGGATCAGGAAGCTATAAAATCTTATGGAATTCCAAGTATTGTTTTGATGGAAAATGCAGCAAGAGGAGTTTTTGAGGATATATTCAGCAAGGGCGATTCATTTCTAATATTATGTGGAAAGGGTAATAATGGAGGAGATGGATTAGCGCTAGCAAGGCATCTTGCAATTGAGGGGAAGAATATAAAAGTAATTATCATAAGCAGAGATGGTAACTATAGTGAGGATTTTAAGGTTAATTTTGATATATTAAAGAAACTTATAAATGAAGATAAAATATCATATATTAAATGCGCAGATGATGTTAAACAAGAGTTTGTTGATGATTTGATTAACTATGATGTTATTATTGATGGGATCTTTGGGGTAGGATTAAATAGGAAACTGGATTTTTGGATCCAGGACATCATAAATAAAATAAATAGCTATGGTAGGTTAATAATTTCGCTAGATGTTCCTTCTGGTCTTGATTGTAATTCAGGGATTGCGCTTGATACAGCAGTTAAGGCAGATATAACATATACATTTGAAGTTATTAAGAGAGGTTTTTTGAACTATAATGCATTTAGATACGTAGGAAAAACTAAAATAATAAAAATCGGAATTCCTAATAATGCAAAGGTGAATAATAGTGATAATGTTTATATTCTTGAAGAGGAAGAGTATAAAAAACTTATTCCATCAAGAGAATTATATGGTCATAAGGGGGATTACGGAAGAGCCTTAATAGTTGCAGGACGCATGGGTTTTACTGGAGCAGCATATATTACAACAGATTGTACAATAAGGGCTGGAGCAGGTCTTGTAACATTGGCATGTAAAGAAAATATACAGGGGTTATTATCACAAAGGCTGATAGAAGCAATGACTATTTCATGTGAAGATCCTGATTTTAAATCATTGGTTGAAAAATGTGATTCAATTGCATTCGGACCGGGATTTGGGACAAATGAATATGAGGCAAAGCTATTAAATGAAATAATAAATAACAGTTCATGTCCATTAGTTATTGATGCAGATGGAATAACAATTCTATCGAAAAATAAAGAATTTTTAGATAAACTTAGAGGGAGAGCGGTTATCACTCCACATCCAGGGGAAATGGCAAGGCTTTTAGGAGTAACAGTAGAGGAAGTAGAATCTAATAGGATCAGTATAGCATCAGAATTTGCTCAGAAATATGAAATAATAGTTTTATTAAAAGGTTATAATACAATAATTACAAACGGAAAAGATACTTATATAAACCCTACAGGAAATAGTAAAATGGCATCTGGTGGTATGGGGGATGCGCTAACAGGAATAATTAATGCATTTATTTCTCAAAAAGTTAATATTTTAGATGCTACTTTAGTTGGAGCATATATACATGGTTATATAGCGGATAAGCTAGGCAGTGAAGTTTACATATTAAATGCTAGAGATGTTATAAAAGAGATTCCGAAGGCCATTAATGATATTTGTTTAAAATAGAAGAATAAAAGTCATTTAAGTTTCATAATAGTAATAAAGTAATAATAAAACTTGGAGGACTCATGGATTCGGATAATAGTAAATTTAAAAAGATACTGTGGATACTTGTTCTTATACCTATATGTATTATTGGCGTAATCATTTTTGGAAGAAAAATAGTTACACCATCAAATGAGGAAATCATTGAAAATCTGCATAATGTAAAGAACTATAGCTGTAATGTTCAATATAAATTCATTAATTCAAAAAGTGAGTATTCAGAGAATACAAAGCAATATTATAGTGCAGATAATGGAATGCGAATAGAATTTCAAGATGAGGATGGACGAGTAAAAGTTTATAAGGGGTCAGAAATTCAAATTAAGGATGAAAATAATAAAGAGTATACAATTGATAAAAATATAGATGAAATATATCCATTAGCTTTTATGTGTAATATCTTGGATGATAAAATGTATGGTCAATTAGAAGTCATTAATAGTGAGTGGTCAGATGATGAATATATAAGAGTAACGATAGATTATCCTAGTGGAAATAAGCACCTTGATAAAGCGGAATTTTATGTTGATAAAAAAACAAAATGTCCAGTATTGTTAAGAATATTTGATGATACAGATAAGGAGAGAATATTAATATCATATAAAGATTTTAAAGAAAATAAACAGCTTGATGAAAGCTTATTTTAAAATCAGTATTACTATTTTCTTATTGAGGGAAATGAGAAATTTACATATAGATTAAAAGTCGCAAAACAAAAGATGTTCAATATTAATTAGAATAATACGAAGTGTCTGAACTATTAACATTAAAGCAATTTGTAAGAGTATTTAATACATAATATACACATGTTTTTTGGAGAGTACTTACAAAGTACAATTAATTTGTACAATAAATTTGTATAGAATATATTAAATTTTGACAAATTGACATAAATTGTAATATAATCATAGTTAAGTAAAATATTTATGAAACTATGGAGGCAACGATGTCAATTATAGATTTGAATAAATTAAAGAATGTAAAAATAAATAATAAGAAAATTATAAAAAGTAGTAGAGTTAATGAATCTTCATTAATACAATGTATTGATGAAGATATTTCAGCAGAATTTGAAGAAGCAATGAAAAAGGGTTATATAGAAATGGCTGAAATAAATTTAGAGTACTCTATGATAGGCTCTGAATATATGTTAGACGATGTTAATGAGTATGAGGCATGGATTTGCGGAGTGTGATTATTAAAAATGGCAAACATTGTGGTAAAAAGAGGGGAAATTTTTTATGCGGATTTAAGTCCGGTTATTGGGTCGGAGCAGGGTGGAATACGACCTGTAATCATTATACAAAATGATATAGGAAATAGATATAGTCCTACTGTTATTGTTGCGGCAATAACATCTCAAATAAATAAGGCCAAGCTACCTATACATGTAGAAATATCTTCAGAAGAATATGGTTTGAATAGGGAGTCTGTAGTTCTTTTAGAGCAGATAAGGACTTTAGATAAAAGAAGACTTAAAGAAAAAATAGGACATATGACTGAAACAGATATGAAAAAGGTTGATAAGGCATTGGCTATAAGTTTGAATTTATCTTAAGTTAAGGAAGAAAGCTGATAAGGAAATTAGTTTTTTATTATATAGAAATAAGTAGATTTAAATGAAAGAGTTATATAGTATACTATATAACTCTTTTATGTCACTCTCAAATAAAAAAATAAAATAAAAGTATATCACAAATATGAATAGTATATACAAAATAAAAATATTGTGATACAATGGAAAAAGCAAAAAACATCAATACTAAATATATTAAACTTTTACTAGGGGGTTCAGCAATGAAGAATAATCAAGAGCTTGAAAATATTTCTAAGCTAATCAGAAGAGACATAATTACTATGCTTACAGAATCAGCATCAGGTCATCCAGGTGGATCACTATCAATAGCGGACATAATGTCAGTTTTATTTTTTGATGAAATGAACATAGATCCAAAAGATCCTAAAAATCCAGATAGAGATAGATTTGTTTTATCTAAGGGACATGCTGCACCGGCATTATATAGTGCTTTAGCAAGAAGAGGATACTTAGAAGTAGAAGAATTAAATACATTAAGAAAAATTGATTCAAGATTACAAGGACATCCTAACATGAATGACCTTCCAGGAATAGATATGTCTACTGGGTCATTAGGTCAGGGTATATCTGCAGCTGTAGGTATGGCTTTAGCTGGAAAGTTAGATAAAAAGGATTATAGAGTGTTTACAATATTAGGTGATGGAGAGCTTGAAGAAGGTCAGGTTTGGGAAGCTTCAATGTCAGCTGCTCACTATAAATTAGATAATTTAACTGCTTTTGTAGATAATAATGGATTACAAATAGACGGTAATATAGAAGATGTAATGAACCCAGGTCCTATAGATAAAAAGTTTGAAGCATTTGGTTGGAATGTTTTAAAGATTAACGGACATGATTTTGATGAAATAAAAGATGCTATAAAGAAAGCAAAGGAAACAAAGGGTCAGCCAACAGTTATAGTATGCAGCACTGTAAAAGGAAAAGGTGTTTCATTTATGGAAAACGAAGCAGGATGGCACGGAAATGCTCCTAGTAAGGAACAATGCGAGCAAGCACTTAAGGAAATTGGAGGGGAAAACTAATGGGAAATAAAATAGCAACTAGAGAGGCTTATGGTAAAGCGTTAGTAAAACTTTCAAATATGAATGATAAGGTTGTTGTATTAGATGCAGACCTTTCAAAATCAACTAAGACAGCTGAATTTAAATCTGCTGCTCCTGAAAGATTTATCAATATGGGGATTGCAGAATCAAATATGATAGGGGTTGCAGCAGGTCTTGCAACTTGTGGAAAGATACCATTTGCAAGTTCATTTGCAATGTTTGCAGCAGGAAGAGCTTTTGAGCAAATTAGAAACTCAATATGTTATCCAAAATTAAATGTTAAAATCTGTGCGACACATGCAGGATTAACTGTTGGTGAAGATGGAGCAACTCATCAGTCTGTAGAAGATATTTCATTAATGAGATCTATTCCTAACATGGTAGTTATAAACCCAGCTGATTCGGTAGAAACAGAAGCAGCTATTTTAGCAGCAGCAGAGTATCAAGGTCCTTGCTACGTAAGATTAGGAAGATTAGCCGTTGATACTATAAATGATGAAGCAAGCTACAAGTTTGAAATAGGAAAAGGTATCACATTAGCAGACGGAAATGATGTAACAATAGCTGCTACTGGAATGATGGTTCAATTAGCATTACAAGCCAAAGAAGAGTTGTCAAAAGAAGGTATAAATGCTAGAATAATAAATATACACACAATAAAACCAATAGATAGTGATCTATTAGTTAAAGCTGCAAAGGAAACAGGTGCTATAGTTACTGCTGAAGAACACAGCATAATCGGAGGATTAGGAAGTGCTGTTTCAGAAGTTGTGACAGAAGAGTGTCCAGTTCCAGTTGTTAAGGTTGGTATTAAAGATACATTTGGTGAAAGTGGTAAACCAGATCAATTATTAGAAAAGTATGGTTTAACTGTTGAAGCCATTGTAAATAGTGCAAAGAGAGCTATATCATTAAAGAAATAATATATGCTTCGATTATATATATAACTACAGAGTATAGAATCGTTATGATTCTACTCTGTAGTTTTTTGTATTATTAAGATTAAAAATTTCCTTTGTATAAGAAAACTTTAATTAAGAACACTATAAATAAGAATATGCATAAGAGAGGAAGATAAAATGAAGAGAAAAGATTTTAAAAGTTATCTAATAATTACTTTTGGTATTATTTTAGTAGCCATTTCAGTAGAGTATTTTTTTGCTCCTAATAATTTAGCAGCTGGAGGAGTTACAGGAGCTGCAATTGTAGTAAATGCTATATTTCCTAAGTTATCAGTAGGATTATTGACTCTTATTATGAATGTAGCTTTATTTGCCGTAGCATTTATGTTTATAGACGGAAATTTTGGTGTAAAAACAATTTATGCCAGTTTAGGGTTGTCGGTAATATTGTGGGCTATTGAAAAAATGCTTAATCCTGTAGCTATAACAAATGATGTCATGATGGCAACTATTTTTGGAACTATAATTTCAGCAATAGGTATGGCGTTTGTTTTTAATGAAAATGCCTCAACAGGTGGTACTGACATACTTGCTAAGATATTAAATAAGTTTTTCCACTTAGATATTGGAAAATCCCTTCTTGTAGTTGATTTTGTAATAACATTTGCAAGTGCACTTGTATTTGGAATAGATCTAGGATTATATGCTATATTAAGTGTTATTTTATTAGGTATACTTGTAGACAGATTTATTGAAGGATTTAATGCATGTAAAAGTATTTTCATAATCAGTGAGAAAAATAAAGAAATCAGTCAATTTGTAATGAATGAACTCGATAGAGGATGTACTTTCTTAAAAGGAGAAGGTGCTTACACTAATAATGAAACTAAGGTGCTTTATGCAGTAGTAAGCAGAAATCAGTTTATAAAGCTTAAAAATTATATAAAGAAGATTGATCATAAAGCTTTTATTGCAGTTGGAGAAGTACACGAAGTTTTAGGTGAAGGTTTTAAGGACATTAAACAGGACTAATAACAAAAAATGGGTTATATTGGGAAAATTTATACTTTAGAACACAAAAAACAATAAATTTTAAGAAGATAATTGTAAAAAAATTACGAGAAGAAATATATATTTAATAAAATTGTATAACATTTGAAACTATTCTTATGTTATAATTGATTTTGTAGGTTTTGCAATAAATTGCAAGATATACAGATTAAGAAGGAGTGTTCGAGTATGATTGAATTTAGAGGAGTATCTAAGATATATGATAAGAATGTAAAAGCATTATCAGATGTTAATGTTGAAATAGAAGCTGGTGAATTTGTATTCTTAGTTGGTCCCAGTGGATCAGGGAAGTCTACGTTTATAAAGATGTTGTTGAAAGAAGTAGAACCTACTAATGGTAAAGTAATCGTTGCAGATAAAGATTTATCTAAGATTACTAGAAAGCAGGTTCCTTATTATAGAAGAAAAATTGGTATGGTGTTTCAGGATTTTAGATTAATACCAAACCTTAATGTATATGAAAATGTCGCTTTTGCAATGAGAGTTGTTGAAGCATCGCCAAAAGAAATAAGAAGAAGAGTTCCAATGGTTCTTTCACTAGTTGGATTATCTCATAAATATAAGATGTTTCCTAATGAATTATCAGGTGGAGAGCAGCAGAGAGTTTCACTTGCAAGAGCATTAGTTAACAATCCATCAGTGTTAATTGCGGACGAACCTACAGGTAACCTTGATCCAGATACAGCAATGGAAATCATGGAATTACTTGATGATATAAATAAATCTGGGACTACCATTTTAATGGCTACTCATGCTAAGGAAATAGTTGACTATATGAAGAAGAGAGTTATAGCTATTGAAAAGGGAGAAATAGTCAGAGACGAAAAGAGAGGTAAGTACGAAGATGAAAATTAATACTATAACCTATTATATTAAGGATGCTTTTGTAAGTTTAAAGAGAAACAAAACAATAAGTATAGCATCTATAATCACAGTTCTTATAACATTTTTTGTTCTTGGAATATTTATGCTTGTTGCAACTAATATCAATCAGGGAATAGACAGTGTTCAAAATAAAGTCGAAATTAAAATCTTCTTAAAAGATGATATTAAACTTATTGATCAAAGAGAAATAGAAATAAAGTTAAGAGAAATAGATGGAGTCAAGGATGTTGTATATTCTTCTAAAGAAGATGAATATAGAAACTTCCAGGAAACTACCAATGAAGGAGAAGGTTTATTAAAGGGATATACTTTTGATAATAATCCATTCCAGGCAGCATTTACAGTAAAGCTTGATGCTCCTGAGTATGCTTCAAATGTAAGTGAAGGAATAAAAGATTTTGAAGGTGTTGATTCAATTCAAGATCAACAGGAATTAGTAGATAAAGTTGTTGGTATAGTTAAAGGTGTAAAAGTTGTCGGTGGAGTATTATTTGCAATATTAGTTGGTGTTTCAATATTCTTAATCATGAATACAACAAAGCTTACTGTTTATTCAAGAAGAAGAGAAGTTGGAATCATGAAATTTGTAGGGGCTACTGACTGGTTTATAAGATGGCCGTTTGTTATAGAAGGTATGGTAATTGGTCTTATTGGATCACTGCTTGCATGTATAACGTTATTCTTTGCATATAGGGGTGTATTTGTATGGATAGCATCTCAGTTATCATTTGTAAGTATAGTAAATCCGATGTATGTTTTAGGCAGTCTTTTATGGCAGTTTGTAGCTGGCGGAGTTATAGTTGGTGGAATTGCCAGTATAATTGCTTTAAGAAAATTCTTAATAGTATAATTTTAATAAAACAGCATAAAATAATTAGTGTTAATGCCTCTATGAAAAATATGTTTTTTCATAGAGGTTTACATAGTAATTAGAGTAATTTATTATGATTTTTATGTATATTTTATATACATGTGGAAGGAAGTTTTTATGAATGAAGAAGTCTAGAAAATGCATGTTTGCAGCGGGTAATAAAAGAACTTCGAAAAAATCAATAATATTAACATCATCATTTATGATATTTATAAGCATTGTTTCCATAATATTTGGGAATTACATCGCTACTAAGGGATTATTTTTAATCAAAACATCAGAAAACGTTAAGAGCACTGCTTCACAGTTAAATGATGCAAGCAAATATTCAGCATTATTTACTGTAAGGGATACCTTGATTGAAAAATATGATGGTGAAATAGACGATAATGCATTGCTCGAAGGAGCAATAAAAGGAATGACTAGTGCATTAAATGATCCATATACTGTGTTTCTTAACAATGATGAATTTGAAAAGCTTATGAAGCAGACAAATGGTTCAATGACAGGGATCGGTGTTAACGTTGCAAGTCTGGATAACAAAATAGTTATTTTATCACCTATAAAGGGTTCACCAGCTGAGCAGGCAGGTATACAGAATAATGATGTAATAGAAAAAATAAATGATGTAGAATATACTGGAGATCAGCTTAGCGAAGCTATAGAGGTTATTTCAAGTGCTGAAGGCAGTGAGTTGAAATTTACAATTGAAAGAAACGGCAGTGAGCCATTTGATGTTATGATAACTCCACAGGAAGTTAAGCTAAGCGTAATAGAAGGCGAAATGCTTGATTCATATACTGGCTATATAAGAATCACATCGTTCATGAATGAAAATACTACAGAGGATTTTAAGAATGAAATTGAAGAACTTAAAGGTCAGGGAATGAAAGGGCTTATAGTTGACCTCAGAGATAACCCAGGAGGACTTTTAAGCGAGGCTGTTGGCGTTGCATCTCAGTTTATTCCTAAAGATAGTATAGTAACATATACTGTTGATAAATATGATAATAGAAATGAGTCATTATCCGTAGGAGGAATAGCAGAAGGTATGCCTTTAGTTATTCTTGTAAATGAAGATAGCGCAAGTGCATCTGAAGTTGTAACAGGTGCATTGAGAGATTATAAAGCAGCAACAATAGTAGGCAATACTACTTTTGGTAAAGGAATAGTACAGCAGACTTTAAGGTTCAATAATGATATTGGAGGATTAAAGGTAACAATATCAAAGTATTATACACCAAATGGAGAAAATATTCATAAGATTGGTATCACTCCTGATGTTGAAGTTTCTACTGAAAATAAACTTGATAGTCAGCAGTATAATAGAAATGAAGATGAGCAGTTAAAGGCTGCAATAAGTGAATTGAATAAAAAAATAAGTTAATGAAAAGGGGAATTATTGTATGAACATAGTTTTATCTACATTAAGGAGTATATGTGGTGCAATATTATTCCCCCCATCTATATTTATACTATTAATTCTGCTTCTTGTTCTTTATTTTAAGAATAAAAAGAGAGCAGCAATGCAGAAAATTATGGTAGGAGGTAGTGTAGAATCAGCAGTTGAACTTACACTATCTCAATTTGTTTTTGGCGTATTTGGGGGGATCATTGGCAGTATAATTTTAAACTTATGTGGTGTTGTATTTAATGAAAATTGTAGAATAGAAGTATTATTTCTTACCTCTATAATATTGATGGCTATAAAGCCGTCATTTGTATGTTTTTCATATTCAGCTTCTGTTTTAGGTTTAATAAGCATTATATTAAAGATGATAGCAATGATTATACCTAATGCAGATTATACATTTATTTTTAATTTGGACATACTTTGCATAATGATATTTGTAGGTGTAATGCATGTTGTTGAAGGAATATTGGTATTTTTAGATGGGCATAGGGGAGCATTTCCTATTCTTATCAAAAGGAACGATGAAGTTATTGGAGGATATTCATTAAAAAGGTATTGGATTATTCCGGTAGCTATAATGATTATAGGCAATATGGGAAGTCCTTATGGAGATTACAATAACATACCATTGTCAGAGATTCCATCTTATTGGTCTACGTTCAAATCTCAGGAACAGATTAATATATTGAAGACAGCATTTTTATCTTTATTTTCTTTTTATGCTGTTTCAGGCTATTCATCAGTTACATATACAAGGTCAAAGAGAGAAAAGGCTGTATCATCAGGAATCTACATTTTTTCTTATGGAATACTTCTTATTCTTGCAGCACAGATAGCAAGAATAGGTATTTCCGGGGAAATATTTGTCGTGATTTTTGCACCAGTGGCTCATGAGTTAATGCTTAAGCTTCAGAGAATGAGCGAAATGAAAAGACAGCCTAAATTCATAAGCGATAAAAATGGTCTTGTAGTTTTGGAAGTAGGAAATGATTCAAGACTAAGGGAATTCAATATAGGCGTGAATAGTAAAATAATATCTGTTAATGATGAATATATAGAATGTGAAAAGGATATTTATACTATCTTAAAAAAAAATCTGCACAAAGCTGTAATCAAGATAAAAGATTGTGATGGTGTTATAAAAGATATTGATTATGTGCATGATAATAACAGACTTGGAGTTTTACTAGTACCATTACCTAAAGAAGAAAATCATAATTATAATAAAGAGACGGTTTCTAAAAGTTTTAAAGATGTATTAATGGATGTTAACGGCGATAAAACTCATAAGGAATAAGCGTTTATAAATTCAAGCAGTTATCTGAAATTGCTTGAATTTTTTGTACATAATAATAGATTTAATGGTTATAGATATTTATCAAATATGTATTAATTATGTATTAATTATGTATTTAATAGTTATGCAGAAGTTAAATTATATATAAGATATGATTGAGATTATCTTATATGAGTATAATTAGAATATATACAATAATTTATTGACTTAGGTAATAAGGAAAAGTAAAATAGTAAATATAGTGCGAATGTTTGTTCGAGAAACCTTTCAGACAGGAGGAATTAAAGTGGGAGAGTTTAAAATTCATTCAAAATTTAAGCCTACAGGTGACCAGCCGCAGGCTATAGATAAACTTGTTGATTCGATAAAGGAAAATCACAGAGGTCAGACACTTCTTGGAGTAACTGGGTCGGGTAAGACATTTACTATGGCAAATATTATAGAGAGGCTACAGAGACCTACAATAATACTTGCTCATAACAAGACACTTGCAGCTCAGTTATGCTCAGAATTTAAGGAATTTTTCCCAGATAACATAGTTGAATATTTTGTATCTTACTATGATTATTATCAGCCGGAAGCGTATGTGCCACAGACTGATACATTTATAGAAAAGGATGCATCTATAAATGATGAAATAGATAAGCTTCGTCACTCTGCTACATCTGCTTTATTTGAGAGACGTGACGTAATAATAGTTGCTTCAGTTTCATGCATATATGGTCTTGGTAATCCAGATGAATATAAAAAGCTTACTTTGAGTCTGAGAACAGGTATGGAAAAGGATCGTAATGAAATAATAAAGAAGCTTGTAGAAATTCAATATGAAAGAAATGATATTGATTTTTCAAGAGGAACATTCAGGGTAAGAGGAGATTCATTAGATATAATTCCAGCTTCATATTCAAATAAAGGTATAAGAATTGAGTTCTTTGGAGATGAAATAGACAGAATAAGAGAATTTGATGTCCTTACAGGAAGTATAATAGGAGACAGAAATCATGTTGCTATAACACCTGCATCTCACTTTGCAACATCTAAGGAAACAATAGACAGAGCAATAGGAAAGATAGAAGATGAACTTGAAGAGAGATTAAGAGAGCTTAATTCACAAGATAAGCTTCTTGAAGCACAAAGATTAAGACAGAGAACAAATTATGATATTGAAATGATAAAGGAAATGGGTTATTGCAGCGGAATAGAAAACTATTCAAGGATTCTTGATGGAAGGGATTGCGGAACACCTCCCAAAACTCTTTTAGATTACTTCCCAGAAGATTTTTTAATGTTTATAGATGAGAGCCACGTAACACTTCCACAGGTAAGAGCAATGTATGCAGGCGACAGATCAAGAAAGAACACTCTTGTAGATTATGGATTCAGGCTTCCATGTGCATTTGATAACAGACCATTGAAATTTGAGGAGTTTGAAAAGAAGATAAATCAGGTTGTATTTGTAAGTGCAACACCGTCGCAGTATGAACTTGATCATTCTGATGAAATTGCAGAACAGATAATAAGACCTACAGGACTTCTTGATCCTGAAATAGTTATAAGGCCTGTAAAAGGACAGATTGATGATTTATATGGAGAAATAAATAAGACAGCAGAGCGTGGTTTTAGAACATTAGTAACAACACTTACAAAGCGTATGGCAGAAGATCTTACGAAGTATCTTACTGAACTTGGAGTTAAGACTACATATATGCATTCAGAAATAGATACTATAGAAAGAATGAAGATAATAAAGGATTTAAGAAATGGAGAATATGATGTTCTTGTTGGAATAAATCTTTTAAGAGAAGGTCTTGATATACCTGAAGTTGCTCTTGTTGCAATTCTTGATGCAGATAAGGAAGGATTTTTAAGATCTGAAACATCATTGATTCAGACAATAGGAAGAGCTGCCAGAAATTCAGAGAGCAGAGTTATAATGTATGCAGATAATATAACGAAATCAATGGATAAGGCAATAAAGGAAACTGAAAGAAGAAGAGAAATTCAAAAGAAATATAATGAAGAACATGGAATAACTCCTACTACAATAATCAAGGAAGTAAGGGATGTTATAGAAGCTACTAAAGTGGCAGAAGAAAGTGCAGAATATAAGACTGATGAAAACAAGAAGCTTACTAAGAAGGAAAGAGATAAGCTTATTAAAGAATATACAGATGAAATGATGCTTGCAGCTAAGAACTTACAGTTCGAGAGAGCAGCGGAACTTAGAGACATCATTAATGAGTTAAAAGTTAATAAGTAATAATTAATAACTGAAGCGTGAAATCTCTATGGGATTTTTAAAAATATATACGAAACTATTCTGATGAGATAAAGAGATTTCTTAAAAAACAAACAACAAATAATAATATAAATAGTTAAGAATTAATATAGAAACTCTTACTTCTTACATATTAATTCTTAACTTAGATAAGGGGTGTATTTAGTGAATGATAAAATAGTAATCAAAGGCGCAAAAGTTAACAATTTAAAAAATGTAGATTTAGAAATTCCAAGAGACAAATTAGTAGTTTTCACAGGGTTATCTGGTTCTGGTAAGTCATCACTTGCATTTGATACTTTATATGCAGAAGGCCAGAGAAGATATGTTGAGTCTCTATCTTCATATGCAAGAATGTTTTTAGGTCAAATGGATAAACCTGATGTTGAACATATTGATGGATTATCTCCAGCAATATCTATAGATCAGAAGACAACAAGCAAAAATCCAAGATCTACAGTTGGCACTATAACAGAGATATATGATTATTTAAGATTATTATATGCAAGAGTTGGAGTACCACACTGTCCTAAATGTGGAAAAGAAATAACAAAACAGTCTGTGGATCAGATTGTGGATAAAATCATGAGCTATGGGGATAGAACTAAGCTTCAGATATTATCTCCAATGATAAGAGGAAGAAAAGGCACCCATGAAAAATTACTAGAAAATATAAAGAAAAATGGGTTTGTAAGAGCAAGGATTGATGGAGAACTTTATGATTTAAGTGAAGAAGAAATCAAGCTAGATAAAAATAAGAAACATAATATTGAAGCAGTTGTAGATAGAATAGTAATAAAAGAAGGAATTGAAGGAAGACTTACTGAATCCATAGAAACAGCATTAAAAATGGGGGAAGGTTTAGTAATTGCAAGTATAGTTGGTGGAGAGGAAAATATTTTCAGTGAAAACTTTGCATGTCCTGATTGTGGAATAAGCATTGATGAACTTGCACCAAGATTGTTTTCTTTCAACTCTCCATTTGGTAAATGTGATTACTGTGATGGACTCGGAACACTTATTGAAATAGATCAAAAGCTTGTTATTCCAGATACTAATTTAAGCATAATGGAAGGGGCAGTTGCAACATGGGGAGCAGGAAGGCTGAAAGATGATTCCTGGACTTATGCCATATTACAGGCTCTTCATAGAGAATATGGCCTTGAATTAGATAAACCTATAAAGGATTTAGATAAAGAACAAGTTGAATTATTGTTATATGGAACAAATGGAAGAAGAATTAAAGTTGATTATGTAAAAGATGGTGTAAAGGCTTCATACAATTATTCTTATGAAGGTGAAATTAATGCATTGAAGAGAAGATATAATGAAACTAATTCAGATGTAATAAAAGGTGAAATAGAGCAGTACATGAGTGATGCTCACTGTCCGAAATGTAAAGGTGCAAGACTTAAGAAAGAAGCACTTGCAGTTACTGTAGGAGACAAAAATATATACGAATTTACTAATTTATCTATTAAAGAAGAGTTAGATTTTATAAATAGTGTAGAATTCTCAGAAAAAGACAAAATAATAAGTGAGCAGATTATAAGAGAAATTAAAAACAGATTACAATTCTTATTAGATGTTGGTCTCGATTATTTAAGCCTATCAAGAAATTCTGGAACATTATCTGGAGGAGAGTCACAGAGAATAAGACTTGCAACTCAGATAGGTTCATCACTTATGGGAGTGCTATATATTCTTGATGAACCAAGTATAGGACTTCATCAGAGAGATAATGACAGACTTATTGCAACTCTTAAAAATTTAAGGGATGTAGGAAATACAGTAATAGTTGTTGAGCATGATGAGGATACTATAAAAGAAGCTGATTACATAGTTGATATTGGTCCGGGTGCTGGTGAGCATGGCGGAGAAATAGTTGCTGCAGGATCTCTTGATGATATAAAAGCATGTGAGAGATCAATAACAGGTCAGTATTTAACAGGAAAGAAAGAAATAAAAGTGCCAGAAACAAGACGTAAGGGTAATGGTAATGTAATAAAAGTAATGGGAGCAAAAGAAAATAATCTTAAAAATATAAATGTAACCATTCCTTTAGGAACTCTAAGTATTGTGACAGGTGTATCTGGTTCAGGTAAGAGTACTCTTGTGAATGAAATATTATACAAAGGATTAAATAAAATAATAAACAAAAGCAAAAATCCAGTTGGTAAACATAGAGAAATAAAGGGATATGAAAATATTGATAAAATAATAGATATTGATCAAAGTCCTATAGGAAGAACTCCACGTTCTAATCCGGCAACATATACAGGAACCTTTGATATTATAAGGGAGTTATTTTCACAGACTAATGAAGCTAAAATGAGAGGATATAAGCCAGGAAGATTCAGCTTTAATGTTAAGGGCGGAAGATGTGAAGCTTGTGCTGGAGATGGAATAATAAAAATTGAAATGCAGTTCTTATCTGATGTTTATGTTCCTTGTGAAGTCTGCAAAGGTAAGAGATATAATAGAGAGACTTTAGAAGTTAAATATAAAGGAAAAAGCATTTCAGATGTGCTAGATATGACTGTTGAAGAAGCTTTAAAGTTTTTTGAAAATATGCCTAGAATAAAAAATAAGATTCAAACCTTAAATGATGTTGGACTGGGATATATAAGATTAGGGCAGCCTTCAACTCAGCTATCAGGCGGTGAAGCTCAAAGAATAAAGCTTGCAACTGAATTATCAAAGAGAAGTACAGGAAAGACACTTTATATATTAGATGAACCTACAACAGGGTTACATATAGATGATGTTAACAGACTTGTACAAATTCTTCAAAGACTTGTTGATGCCGGAAATACAGTAGTTGTAATAGAGCATAATCTTGATATGATAAAGTGTGCAGATTATCTGATTGATTTAGGACCAGAAGGTGGAGATAAAGGTGGTACTATTATTAAGTGTGGAACTCCTGAAGAAATAAGTAAAGAGGAAAAATCATATACTGGAAAATATTTAAGAAATATATTATAATTATGAATTCATTATTACAATGTGGCATTTCTTATGTCATACTATAGTTTTTGTTGTATAATCAATATGTGATATAGCAAATAGATATTGAGGTGAAGATATGAGTTTTTCAAAAATGGTAGGATTAGGTTTCAAGCTTATTTTTATCATCATATTATACGTAATAATATACTATGCTTTAAAGATAATGTATAAGGACGTTAAAAATGGAGGCAAAAGAAGAAGACCACCAAGAGCTAACGGTAACTATGGATTAGAAATAATAAAAAGTGGATATGCCACGGGGCTTAAAGAAGGTTCGATAATTCCCATAAGATCCGATTTATCAGTTGGAAGAAAAGAAGGAAATTCTATAATTATGGCTGACCAGCATGTTTCAGGTAATCATGCTCAAATTTTAGTTAGAAATAATGGTTTATTTTTAGAAGATTTAAATAGTACTAATGGAACTTATTTAAATGGGAATAAATTAAAAGGAAGAGCTAAACTGTCTAATAAAGATGAAATAAGAATAGGCAGCGGTGTATTTAAGATTTTAACATAATTATTTTAAGGCTCAGCTTATATGATTACAAATATTTAGCTGAGCCTTAGAAAAATGTATTATTTTATAAAATGAAAATTAGCAGTTGATAATTAGAAACAGAATGGATATTAATAATCTAATTAAGCAAGAAAGTATTTGCTTTTTATGATTTATTGCTCATAGGAAATATCTGCAAGGTATATCAACTGTCAATTGTCTATTTTCAAGTGAATAATGAGGTGAGATAGATTGAAAATAAAAAAAGATGAAATTATGCTGCTGATTCTTACATACATACTATGCATGGCTCTTTTTATTAATCTGGCAATTTTAAAGGACCCAATAGATATGGGTGCCATAAAGATGGGATTAATAGTATGTGCGCTTGTAACAGCAACTCAAATACTTATACGTAAGTTCTACCCTCAGGGTGATAAATTCCTTATTACATTTGCGTGTATACTCTCCGTTATAGGAATAGCAGTGATGTACAGACTTGATACAAGCGTAGCAGTTAAACAGTTTATGTGGTTTACAGCAGGAATTATTGTTTTTATTGTTCTTGTAGTTGCTATACCTGATATACGGAATTTTTCAAAGTATAAAAATGTATTTTTAATTGTTACTTTGCTTATAATGCCAATGGCACTTATTGCAGGTAAGGAAATCAATGGTGCAACTAACTGGGTCACAATTGGAGGATTTGGTTTTCAGCCATCTGAATTTGGAAAGATAACATTTGTGTTGTACCTGTCATCTGCATTAATGGGATATGAGGATAAAAAGAATATTGCTGATGATTTTAAACAGTTATGGCAGCCTGCTTTAGTTGCTGTATTTTCTTTGGGATGTCTTGTTATGCAGAAGGACTTAGGTTCTGCACTGATATTCTTTGGTATAGCAGTGACAATGCTTTATGTTTCTACAGGTAAAAAGAAATATGTAGCAATAACAATTGTTTTATCAGCCATAGGAGCTTTTGTTGCATATCACTTATTTTCACATGTTCAGGCAAGAATAGATATATGGAGAGATCCATGGAGCGATCCAAATGGAGGAGGATACCAGATTATTCAAGGGCTTTATGCAATTTCTTCAGGAGGAATGCTTGGAAGCGGATTAGGTCAGGGATATCCTGGATTTGTACCGGTTAATACTTCAGACTTAATTTTTGCAGTAATATGTGAAGAGTTAGGAATGGTGTTCGGTCTTGGAATAATGATAATATACTTCTTATTCTTCTATAGAGGAATGAGAGCAGCATTTAGAGTAAAAGACAAATTTTCACAGCTTAATACTATAGGATTAAGTGCAATGATTGCATGTCAGGTATTAGTTATTATTGGAGGAGTATTTGCTATAATTCCTTTAACAGGTATTACATTACCTCTTATTAGTTATGGTGGATCTTCAATGTTAACAATATTCTTTGCTCTTGCTATACTTCAAAAGATATCAGAGGAGGGCTAAAATGAAAGATAATTCGAACAGCATAAAACAAGTAATGGTAGTTTTTCTATTCTGCTTTGTAGCTCTTATATCTTATATTGCATATTTTCAGACATTTTCAGCTCCAGCTATAGCAGATCAGCCAGGAAATAAGAGAATTTATGCGGTATCAAATGAAGTTTTAAGAGGAACTATTTATGATAGAAATGGTAATGCATTGACTACAAGTGAAAGAGTAGATGCATTAACTCAGAAAAGAACATATACTAAGGGTGATTTATATGTTCATGCATTAGGATACAACAGTTCTATATATGGAGCAGTTGGACTTGAAGCAAATTACAATAAGGAACTTTCAACTTATAGCAAGCTTCAGAATAATTTTTCAAGCTTACTTAATGATTTCAGTATGGATAAGTTAAAGAGTATGTTTGAAACAAGAAAAGAAGATGAAGAGAAAATAGGTAATGGTGTTGTAACAACTCTAGACCCTTTAATCCAGCAGGCAGCATATGATGCTTTAGGAAATAATAAGGGAGCTGTTGTTGCCTTAAATCCTAAGACTGGAGAAGTGCTGGCTATGGTTTCAAAACCAACATATAATCCTAACGATTTAAAATCTTCTATGGATGCAGCCAATGCAGGAAGTGCAGATGACTCACCACTTATAAACAGGGCAACAGCAGGATTATACCCACCTGGCTCTACTTTTAAGACAATAACACTAACAAGTGCATTAGAAAACATTGGTGGAATAACAAATAGAACATTCAATGATGAAGGAAAAATAGTATTCAATGACAGCCATTCCTTAAGCAATGCTAATAATGCAGTTTATGGAACTATAGATTTAAAAGAAGCGTTTAAGGTTTCTAGTAACGTGGTATTTGGTACACTAGCAATGGAGCTTGGAAATGATAAACTTAAGGCTACAGCTGAAGATTATGGCTTTAATAATTCAATAGAAGCAGATGGATTTACTATTGAAAACAGCAGATTCCCTACATTAAAGTCATATGAAACAGGGAGCATTGCTCAGACAGGGATAGGTCAGAGCAGTATACTTGCTACACCAATTCAAATGGCATTAGTATCAAGTACAATAGCTAATGACGGAAAGATGATGGAACCTACATTAGTAAGCAAGATAATAGATAAAGACGGAAATCTTGTAAAGGATGTTGGTCCTAGAGTTCTTAAACAGGTTATAAGCAGCAGTGATGCAAGTATTATAAAAGATTATATGAAAAATCTTGTTGATTCAAAGATCAATGGATCATGGAGCTATTTCCAAGGTACAGGTGCAGCAGGTAAAACAGGAACTGCTGACCACAACTTGCCTGATGGAACACCAGCAAAGCCACATTCATGGTTTATAGGATTTGCTCCAGCAAATAATCCTAAGGTAGCATTAGCTGTAATTGTTGAAAATGGAGGCTACGGCTCTACTGCTGCAGCACAGGTAGCTGGAACTGTAATAAACACAGCACTTAGATAGTTGAAAATTAAAGTTAATATGAAAATTTCTTAGGAAATTTTGAAATGTATTGCTAGGCAGATATTCAAAAGAGTATCTGCCTAAATTATAATTAGCTTATGTTTGAGAATTAGTTTATAATTAAGGTTAAAGTTTAATAAATAGATTTTAAAAGTTGTAAACTGTTAACTATCAATTCTCAATTATCAACTGAAGAAGGGGTGTCTCTGTAATGTTTGATTTTAAAGCACAATTAAAGATCCTGCCTGATAAGCCAGGAGTTTATTTGATGAAAAACAGTCTTGGTGAAATAATATATGTGGGTAAGGCAAAAGTTTTAAAAAATAGAGTAAGACAGTATTTTCAGAATTCAAAGAATCATTCTGAAAAAGTTAAGGCAATGGTAAAGAACATTGCAGAATTTGAATACATAGTTACTGATTCGGAAATGGAGGCATTAATCCTTGAATGCAATCTTATAAAGAAGTATAGTCCCAAGTATAATATTTCACTGAAAGATGATAAGTTTTATCCATTTATAAAGATTACGACAAATGAGGATTTTCCTAGAGTATTTATAACAAGAAATTTTGCAAAGGATGGTAATAAGTACTTCGGTCCATACCCTAATGCAGGAGCAGTACATGAAACTATAAAACTAATAAGAAAAATATTTCCTTTAAGAACATGTAAAAAACATATTGAAGAAGGTGGAGTCCATACAAGGCCATGTTTAAATTACCATATAAAGAAATGCAATGCACCTTGTGAAGGCCATATTTCAAAAGAAAAATACAGAAAAATGATAGATGAAATTATCGATGTTCTTAATGGAAAAGATAAGACTCTTATAAACAAGCTTAAGGATGAGATGCATGAAGCATCGATGAATCTTGAATTTGAAAAGGCAGCTTCAGTAAGGGATAAGATTTTAGCAATAGAGAATATAGCTGAAAAGCAGAAGGTATTTAAGTCTCAGGATAATGATGAAGACTTCATAAATATATATAAGGATGAAAAAGACTGTGCTGTTCAGGTATTTTTTCTAAGGGATGGAAAAGTTATGGGAAGAGAAAACTTTATTCTTGAAAACAGTGCTTATGAAGACGATAGTGTCATAATATCTCAATTCATAATATCTTTTTATGGAGGAACACCTAAGGTACCTAAAAATGTGTATATTCCTGCAAGCAATGATGAGGATAGTGAGGCATTGGAAGAATTCCTTACTATTAAACGTGGTTCAAAGGTATCCGTAAAAGTCCCTATTAAAGGTGAAAAGAAGGAAATGATTGAACTGGTTAAGAGCAATGCAAAGGTAACTTTAGAGCAGTTCAAGGATAAGATTTTAAGAGATAAGAAAATGAACAGGGCATGCTTAGAAGAAATTCAGGCATTATTAGAGCTTGATTCAATGCCTATGAGAATAGAGGCCTATGATATTTCAAATATTCAAGGTGTTGATTCTGTTGGTTCAATGATTGTTTTTGAAGATGGAAAAGCTAAGAACAGCGATTATAGAAGATTTCTTATAAAAACTGTTAAAAATGCCAATGATTATGATAGTATGAGAGAAATACTAGAAAGAAGATTTAGCCATGGTTTAAAAGAAATACAGGAAATTCAGGAAAGGCAGCTTAAGTTTTCAAGTGGTAAATTTTCAAACTTTCCAGATTTAATAATGATGGATGGTGGTAAGGGGCAGGTTAATGTTGCTCTTGAAGTACTAGCAAAACTAGGAATAAATATACCAGTATGTGGTCTTGTTAAAGACGATCATCATGCAACAAGAGGGATTATATATAATAATGAAGAGCTTATTATAAACAGGACTTCGAACTTAATGCAGATGATAAGGAGAATTCAGGATGAGGTACATAGATTTGCAATAACATATCATAGAAGCCTCAGAGATAAAAAGACTCTTCATTCAATACTTGATGATATACCTAATATAGGACAAAAAAGGCGTATGGCTCTCTTAATGAAGTTTGGAAGTATTGATAATATAAAGAAAGCAACTAAGGAAGAACTCCTAGAAACAGAATCCATTGATAATAAGGCTGCAGCAAGTATTTTGACATATTTTAAAAACCATGAACAAAATAATTAAACTATGCTATAATAATACGGAATAAATATTTACTTAAATTAAACTACATTGAATAAAAATTTACTTGTATTAGTTTAATATATAGATTATTCTATATGATGTAAATAAAGTGAACTGACTAGAATTGATTAAGTTAGTTAATACATATTAAATATAAGTATTATATATTGCAATTTTCAATTTGCATATAATATTATAAATCTTAAAAAGATTTTGCAATGAATTATTATTTGTTGATTATAAAATGTTAACTGTAATAAGTTCTGTTTTAATATGAAAGCATTAGCAATATACAAATTATATTCAGTATGAAAAATAGATTAATATTAGCGTTTGAGGAGTTTTTATCATGAATCAGTATGGAAAATATAAAGACTTGTTTAGTAAAATATATGATGAGTCACAAATTCAATTAGATGCAAAAATGAGTGAACATATATACTTTAAAGTTGGAGGACCAGTAGATATACTTTTAACTCCAAATGATGTAGAACAGTTAAAAGAAACTGTTATAATCTGCAAAGAAAATAACATACCTTTCTATGTCATAGGAAATGGATCTAACCTTTTAGTTAAGGATGGAGGTATAAGAGGTGTTGTTATAAAAGTATGTGAACTCAATAAGATAGAGCATATGGGCAATAAGATTAAAGCTGGAACTGGGGCTTTACTTAAGGATGTGTCAAAAGCAGCAACAGATGCATCATTAGCAGGATTCCAATTTGCATGTGGTATTCCAGGAAGTGTAGGCGGAGCTGTATATATGAATGCAGGAGCTTATGATGGAGAAATATCATTTGTAATAGAAAGTGCTGAAGTTCTTGATGATAAACAGGAAATCAGAGTTCTATCTAAGGAAGAATTAAACTTAGGATATAGACAGTCTGTAGTAATGCAGAAGGGCTATATAGTTTTAAGTGCCACATTTGATCTGACTCCTGGTGATCATGATAAAATTCAATCAAGAGTTAATGAATTGACAACAAGAAGAGAAGACAGACAGCCGTTAGAATACCCTTCAGCTGGAAGCACATTTAAGAGACCAGAAGGGTACTTTGCTGGAAAGTTAATTGAAGATGCAGGATTGAAGGGGTATACAGTTGGCGGTGCATGTGTATCAGAAAAGCATGCAGGATTTGTAATAAATAAATCTAATGGAACTGCAAAAGATGTTTTAGCTGTAATTCATCATGTTCAGGAAGAAGTTAAGAGACAGTTTGGAGTAGAACTTCATCCTGAGGTAAGAATTTTAGGTGAAGATTAATATTTAATGAAATGGAACTCGATAGTTTAAAAGCTTGAGGGTTCCATTTATGTTTATTTATAAAAAGTAAGAAGTAAGAGTGAAAAATGAAGGAAAAAACAGCAAAGCTGTTTTGATAATTATAATTAAAGAAAATAAGAAAACATAGGGTTTTCATCCTAAACTATTACCTATTAATTCTTAACTATTACTTGAATAAGATTCAAGTAAAATTCTTTGTGATAGTATGATAATTTTATCATTTAGCTATGATATTATGTTATAATTTTAATATTGAAAAAGTATCTTTAGCAAAAGGGGAGTGTGTAATAATGAGATTTGTTATAGTTACAGGATTATCGGGAGCAGGAAAGACACAAGCCACAAGAGCATTAGAAGATTTAGGATATTTCTGTGTAGATAATTTACCACCTAAATTAATTCCTAAATTTGCAGAAGCATGTATGCAGAGTGGTGGAAATATAGAAAAAGTAGCTTTAGTTATAGATATTCGTGGAGGAGTATTCTTTGATGACTTCTTTGAATCAATAAAATACCTCAAGGATAATGAATTTGACTATGAAATATTATTCCTTGAAGCAACAGATGAAGTCTTAATAAAAAGATTTAAAGAAACAAGAAGAAGCCATCCATTATCACCTGATGGAAGAGTTCTTACAGGTATAACACTTGAAAGAGAAAAGCTTCGTGAAATTAAAAATGCAGCTAATATGATAATTGATACGTCAAAATATGAAATTAGACATTTAAGGGAAAAGATTAATGAATCCTATGGAGATAATACTTATCCTGAAAAGAAGCTTACTGTAACAGTTTTAAGTTTTGGATTTAAATATGGTATTCCAGTTGATTCAGATCTTGTCTTTGATGTAAGATTCATACCTAATCCTTTTTATATACCTGAATTAAAGCAGTATTCAGGCAATGATGAGCCAGTTAAAAATTATGTTTTAAAGCAGACAGAAACACAGACATTTTTAGAAAAGTTAATGGATATGCTTAAATACTTAATTCCTAATTACATAAAGGAAGGAAAGAGACAGCTCATAATTTCTATAGGATGCACAGGAGGAAGACATCGTTCTGTTGCAATTGCAAATGAATTATATGAAAGATTGAATTCGGAAAATTATAATTCTAAAATAGAGCATAGAGATGTAACAGAAGACCTTCATAAAGGGGAAAAGAAACTATGAGGATAAGGGATTGGCTTAAACCAGGTATTAAAGTTAAGCGTTGGTTAGCTTTCGGCGTATTTGGGGTATTATTAATAGCGTTTGGATTTACTGAATTAGTAACACACAGGTTATATGATTTTTACTATAAGGTATTTTATATATTCTTAAATATTACTGGATTATTTGTATTGTATGTTTCAGTAACAGAAACTATGAAATCTATTATTGCACTTGTAAATAGAGGTTATTTAAAGGTTTCATTAGACAGTGAAAAGATAGAAAGTCTTATTTATGAAAAGAGATTACTAGTTAAGGGACCTAAGATAGTTGTTATTGGTGGAGGAACAGGTCTTTCTACAATGCTTAGAGGTCTTAAATACTATACATCAAACATTACAGCTATAGTTACCGTTGGTGATGATGGAGGCGGTTCTGGGGATCTAAGAGAGGATCTAGGGATGCTTCCTCCAGGAGATATAAGAAACTGTATTCTTGCACTTGCAGATACAGAACCATTGATGGAAGATCTGCTTCAGTACAGATTTAAGGATGGAAGACTTAAGAATCAGAGCTTCGGTAATCTGTTTTTAGCAGCAATGGCTGGAATTTCAGATAATTTTGAAGAAGCTGTACAGAAAATGAGTTCAGTATTAGCTGTAACAGGTAAGGTTATACCTGTTACACTTGATAACATGCAGCTTGTAGCAAGGCTTCAAAATGGAAATATAGTTGAAGGTGAGTCGCAGATTCCAGAAGAGGCTTTAAAGCAGAATTCAAGAATAGATGAACTTATGATAAGGCCTGAAAATGCAAAGGCACTTAAGGAAGCATTGACTGCAATAAAAGAAGCTGATGCAATTGTAATGGGACCTGGAAGCCTTTATACAAGCATAACATCGAATCTGCTTGTAAAGGATATATCAAGGGCAGTAAGAAAAAGCAATGGAATTAAGATATATATTTCTAATATAATGACACAGCCAGGAGAAACTACAGGCTTTAAGGTATCTGACCACTTAAAGGTATTACGTAAATATGGTGGAAAAGATATTGTAGACTATGTAATTGTAAATACAGGTGAAATTACAGATGAATTAAAGGAAAAATATAATCAGGAAGGTGCTGAACTTGTTAAACTTGATGAAGAAGATATCAAGAGCATGGGAATAAAAATAGTAGGCGAAAATCTGGTTAAAATAAATAATGGAACAGTTAAGCATGATTCTGATAAGCTTGCAGAGGTTTTAGCTGACACAATTATGGAAAAGAAACTTCTATATGATAAGAAGAAGATCATTGAATATATGTATTTATCTCAAAGAATAAAAGCTAGAGATAGAGAAGAAAAAGGGAAACAAGGCGAAATTTAATTAGGATAAGGAAGGAAAAAACATGTCATTTTCATCAAAAGTTAAAGGAGAAATATGCAGATATGTTGATATTTCAAAAGGTGAAGCACTTTCAGAAATATCAGCAATAATGAAAGTTAGTGGTACATTAGCTTTTAGTGGAAGTGGATTGAGCTTTAAGATGACTACGGAGAATCCAGCCAGTGCGAGGCTTATATTTACCCTGTTAAAGGATCACTTTGATATACATTCAAAATTGATGGTTAAAAAAAGCAATTCACTTAAGAAGAATAATATCTATATGGTAGTTATTACAGAAGAAATGGGAGTACGCGGGCTGCTTAGTGAAACTGGGATTTTAAAAGAAGTAGATGGAATAATGAGTCTTGATTATAGGATAGAACCTCATATTTTTGAAGATGACAGTTTAAAGAGAGCTTATGTAAGAGGTGCATTCATAGGTGGTGGAAGTATAAGCAATCCAGAAAAGACTTATCATCTTGAATTCGTAACTCATAGTGAAGAATATGCCAGGGATTTATGCAATCTTGTAAATTCATTTAAACTTAATTCAAAGGTTATTCAGAGAAAGAACAGCTTTATTGTATATATCAAGGAGGGCGAACAGATAGTTGATCTTCTTAATATAATAGGTGCTCATTCATCACTATTGGAAGTTGAAAATATAAGAATAATGAAAGAAATGAGAAATAACGTCAATAGACTTGTAAACTGTGAAACTGCAAATCTTTCGAAGACTGTAAATGCTGCAGTAAGACAGGTTGAAAGCATTAAGCTTATACAGTCACAGATAGGACTTCAGAGACTTCCTGAAAATCTAAGGGAAGTAGCAGAACTGAGGCTGAACTATCCAGATGAATCACTAAAAGAGCTGGGAGAAATGCTTGATCCACCAGTGGGGAAATCAGGTATAAACCATAGACTTAGAAAAATAGAAAAAATAGCAGAAGAGCTTAGAACAAGTTAATATAGTTTAAAGTTAAAAATTGATAGTTGATTAAAGGAGGATTTTATGTTTACACATATAGTATTATTTAAGGTTAAGGAACCAACAACAGAAAATTTAGAGTTTTTAAAGAAAACATTCTTATCAATGAATGGAAATATTGATGAATTAAAAGAACTTGAAGTTGGTGTTGATGTTATAAGAAGTGATAGAAGCTATGATATAGGCATAATAACAAGGTTTGACTCTAAAGAGGATTACTTATCTTATGACGTTAATGAATTCCATGTAGAGAAGGTTAAGAAGGTTATAGGGCCATATGTGGAATGCAGCAAGACATTAGACTTTGAATAAATTTAAAGTTTGAATATATTTTTAACGAGAACCAGAATTAAGTATTGGATGATATTTTATTCTGGTTTTTATTTATTCTGTTTTGTTTTAGAAGATTAAAAAGTAGGGTATAATTAAGGAGCATATATAGCACAATTATAATTTTAATTGTGTATTATAAAGTTTATTTGTATAAATTTAACATAAATAATTATTATGGAAGGAGGAGCATAATGGAGGATAAAAAAAGGTTTGTACATCTTCATCTTCATACTGAATATAGTCTTTTAGATGGCTCAGGAAAAATTAAAAAGTTGATGAAGCAGGCTAAAGAGCTTGGAATGGACAGTATAGCAATAACAGACCATGGTGTTATGTACGGACTTGTAGATTTCTTTAAAGCAGCAGAAGAGTATGGTATAAAGGCTATACTTGGATGTGAAGTATACGTTGCAGCAAAATCGATGCATATAAAGCAGCCAGACAAGGAAAATTCAACACATCATCTTGTATTGCTTGTAAAGAATGAAACTGGATACAAGAATCTGATGAAGATTGTATCCATGGCATCTATTGAAGGATTTTATTATAAGCCGAGAGTTGACCATGATTACTTGAGAGACCACAGTGATGGTATTATTGCTTTAAGTGCATGTTTAGGGGGTGAAGTTCAATCTGATTTGCTTAAAGATAATTATGAAAAAGCTAAAGAAGCAGCTCTTTTATATAAAGATATTTTTAAGGATGGATTTTACTTAGAGATTCAGAATCATGGCATGGAAGAGCAGAAGAAAGTAAATGAATTAAACATAAAGCTTTCAGAGGAAACAGGAATTCCTCTTGTTGCAACTAATGATGTTCACTACATAAAGAGAGAGGATTCAAAATCACATGATATTTTAATGTGTATTCAGACTGCAAAGACTGTAGATGATCCAAACAGAAGGAGATATCCATCTGATCAATTCTACTTAAAGTCACCAGAGGAAATGTGGGATATGTTTTCTTATGTTCCAGAAGCATTAGAAAACACAGTTAAGATAGCAGATGAATGTAATTACAGATATAAGTTCCACGAGTCAAAGCTACCTAGATTTCCACTTCCTGAGGGAAAAGATGACCCTTATGAGTATTTAAAAGAAACTTGCTATATGGGTCTTATAGATAGATATGATGTTTTTGAGGAGTTAAGGGGGAAGAGCCTTGACTACAATGAAGTGAATAAAATTGTGGAAAACTCATCAGATGCAAAAGAATTTGTGGATAGACTTGAGTATGAACTTGGAGTAATTAAGCAGATGGGATATGTTGATTACTTCCTCATTGTATGGGACTTCATAAAGTTCTCTTATGATAATGGAATACCAACTGGGCCAGGAAGAGGTTCAGCTGCAGGATCAATTGTAGCTTATACTTTAGGAATTACAAAGATAGATCCCATAAAATATAGTCTAATTTTTGAAAGGTTTCTTAATCCTGAAAGAGTAAGTATGCCCGATGTAGATTCGGACTTCTGCTACGAAAGACGTCAGGAGGTAATTGATTATGTTGTCCGTAAATACGGCAAAGATTGTGTATCGCAGATAATTACCTTTGGAACAATGGCAGCCAGATTATGTATAAGAGATGTTGGAAGAGCCATGAATTATAGCTATTCTGAAGTAGATAAGATAGCAAAAATGATTCCTACAATGCTTGGAATAACAATTGAAAAAGCATTAGATCTTAATCCAGAGCTAAAAATGGCTTATGATAGTGATGAGAGGGTAAAGAATCTTATTGATGTTTCAATGGATTTAGAAGGTCTTCCAAGACATTCATCTACTCATGCTGCAGGTGTTGTTATTGCATCAAAGCCTTTAGTTGAGTATGTGCCACTTCAAAAGAATGATGAAAGTATTGTAACTCAATTTGGTATGACTACATTAGAGGAACTTGGGCTTCTTAAGATGGATGTGCGAAACGTTAAGTGCTAAAACACTCTGGAAACAGAAACAAAGGCACTTGGGTTTAACTTGTTAAACCTAACTCTTAAATTGATTAGAATGGTGAAATTCCATTTTAGGATTAAAAGTCACTAATCCTACCCTAATACTCCGACAGGAATATATTCCTCACAGAATATAGGTCTGAAGCTCGGTGAAGTCGGCGAAAATCAAACCTGTGATGGTGCGAGAAGTAGTCGGGGGGCTATAAAAATGATATGCTTACACATCAGGAATCCTCGTGTGAAAGGCTCGTGATTTGAGGAACATTTGAATAAGAAAAATGTTTGTCCCAATGGGACTTTAATCGTAGCATGAGTATTGTCCATTGCAAGTGCTATACCTATTCTAATAAAAGATAGGTGTTCTTAATCCTTGTGACTGTGGATGAAAGAATGGTTAACGGGTTAAAGAGGAAAGCTAAGTCATTATGTAAAGCTAAATTTAAGGGAACGTTTGAACTGTAAAAGAAAATGTTAAGATTTGTGAGAGTCAATGTTTCTAATAAGTAGGAAATGACTTATGAATTTACAGGACAGCAGGTCGTAGTAGCTATGAAGAGCGTCCGTCAGTCACTATTAGTAGTAATACTAAAAGGAGGGTATGAAACACTCTGAGCGAAGGACCATAGTCGTGAATTAGAGAATTGTAATTCTTAATATCAAGGAAGCCGTTGAGCGTAACGAACTAACCATACAAGTCGGAGGTGATAAGTATGGGGACTAAACTTGGTAGAGCACCTTCTAATGAAGGTGAACTGAATAAGATATTACAAAAATTATATAGTAATGTCAAAGAAAATCAGAAATTGAATAAGGCAAATAATTTTACAGGACTATTAGAAATAATTGAAAGTGAAGCAAATATAGTTACAGCAATTCATAAAATTAAAAGTAACAAAGGAAGTAAAACTTCTGGAGTTGACAATAAGATTATTCGTGATTATTTAGATAAATATTATGAAGATGTAATTATAGAAGTTCAAGCTAAATTACACAATTACAAACCAAGTGACGTTAAAAGAGTATGGATACCTAAACCAGGTAAAACAGAAAAAAGACCACTTGGTATACCAACTATAATAGATAGAATAATTCAAGAGTGTGTCAGAAATGTAATAGAACCTATATTAGAAGCACAAATGTTTCAACATTCATATGGTTTTAGACCGATGAGGTCGGCAGACATGGCAGTTTCAAGAATAAAATATATACTATTTCAAACAAATTGTAACTGGGCAGTAGAAGGTGATATTAAAGGTTTCTTTGATAACATAAATCATAATGTCCTTATACAAAGTTTATGGAATAGAGGAATTAGAGATAAGAGAGTTCTAAAAATAATAAAACTAATGCTAAAAGCTGGAATAATGAATGAAACGGCAACGAGCGAACTTGGAACACCACAAGGTGGAATAATTTCTCCATTACTCGCTAATGTATATCTTGATAACTTTGACAGATATATGTCAAGGGAATGGGAAAATAAGAAAGTTCGCAAGAAATATTCAAGAGATGACGGAAGAATATCTTCTATGAGATTAACCACTAATCTTAAACAATGTTATCTTATACGATATGCTGATGATTGGGTTATACTAACTGATAGTAGAGAAAACGCCGAAAAACTTAAATATAAGGCACAGAAGTATTTAAAAAATACTTTAAAATTGGATTTATCACTTGAAAAGACTTTAATAACTAATGCTAAGAAGAAGGCAATTAAATTCTTAGGAGTTGAAATAAAGTTACTTCCACACACAGGAAATATAAAATGGGTAAATTCAGTATCACCTAATAAAGAAAAGTTTAAAGCAAAAATAAAAGAACTTTCTAAAGAAATTCGATATCTAAGGAAAATAAACACTCTCGATAGAGAAAGGCTCGTAGAAGGTATTGAAAGAACTAATTCTAAGATAAGAGGAATCTTAAACTATTATAGAATGTGTGACAAATTAAGCATTGAATGCAGGAAATATGCGTACACTTTAAAGTATACATCATATAAGGCAATTAAAAGACATGGAGGAAAATGGGTACGGGCAAGAGATGTTCAAAATTTAATAGGAACACATATGGGTAGAAATGCTCATATACCAACTATTAAATATAACGGTATGAATATTGGAATAACCAGTATTGAATTTGCAGAATGGGTAAATCCAGTTAATAAAAATCAGAAAGAAACACCTTATACTGATGAAGGCTTAGAACTGTACTGGAAAAGACAAAAAAGAAAAAAGCCAATGGATAGACTCGATGAAGTAAATACTTCTGACCATGCAATGAGCCTTAGAATGTCTAAGCACAAGCTATACAACTTCGAGTATTTTATGAACAGACCTTATGTATACAACAGAGATAGATTTAAATGTAAAATTTGTGGAGGTTTAATGCTACCACATGAAGTGATAATACATCATGTTAACCCTAAATTAGATATAACACTTGTAAATAAGGTTATGAATCTAATAGCAGTACATGAATACTGTCATAAACTTATTCATAATGATGATGACATTACTACATTGTCTTCTAAAACTCAAAAATCAATCAAAAAATATAGAGAAAAACTTGAAAATTAGAAAGACAATTCTCGAAGGTCTATCACCGAAGTAGATAGATTCACGATGGAACGCCGTATGAGGTGAAAGTCTCACGTACGGTGTGAAGTGGGGGAAAACAAAACCTGACCGTTAAGACGAAGGTAGAGTTACCTATCACTATTTCTTAGGTTTAAGGACTCTTACTGTAATGAATGATGCAATAAAGATGGTAAAGGAAAACAGAGGAATAGATATAGACTTAGATAAGATCGATTTTGATGATCATGAAGTCTATAAGATGATTGGTGAAGGAAGGACTTCTGGTGTATTCCAGCTTGAATCACCAGGGATGACATCCTTCATGAAGGAATTAAAGCCAGATAACCTGGAAGATATAATTGCGGGGATATCTCTATACAGACCAGGACCAATGGCAGAGATTCCAAGATATATAGAGTGTAAGAGAAATCCTGATAAGGTTGAGTATGAAACTCCAGAGTTGGAAAGTATACTAAATGTTACGTATGGCGTCATAGTTTACCAGGAACAAGTTATGGAGATAGTTAGAAAATTAGCAGGATACTCTATGGGACGTAGTGATATGGTTAGAAGAGCCATGTCAAAGAAAAAGCATAAGGTAATGGAAGAGGAACGAAAGAACTTTATCTATGGTATTGTAGAAAATGGTGAAGTAGTAGTTCCAGGATGTATAAGAAATGGAATAAGTGAAGATGTAGCAAATAAAATATTTGATAACATGATGGACTTTGCCTCATATGCTTTCAACAAGTCCCATGCAGCTGCATATGCAGTTGTAGGTTATCAAACAGCTTATTTGATGCGATATTATCCAGTAGAAATGATAGCTGCAATGCTTAATTCTATTATGGGAACAAGTGAAAAAGTTGCCCATTATATAAACTTTGCAGAAAGTCTTGGAATTCAGGTTCTTCCACCAGACATAAACGAAAGTTATTCAAGATTTACTGTTAAAGGTGATACTATACGATTTGGTATGGCAGCAATAAAAAATGTAGGTGCTAATGTAGTTGACAGTATTGTTAAAGCAAGGGAAAATAAAGGCAGATTTGAATCATTAGTCGATTTTGTAAATAAGATGGATGTTTCAGCAATTAACAAGCGTGCTGTAGAATGTTTAATAAAAGCTGGAGCACTTGATAATTTTAATGTGTATAGATCTAAAATGCTTGCTGTACATGAAAAATTAATCGATAGTATTTCAAGTGATAAAAAGAGAAATATTGATGGGCAGATGAGCTTATTTGGAGCTTCAGAAGAACTGAAGAATCCAGAAGTAAGTTATCCTAATATCAAAGAATTTGATAAGAGAAATCTTCTTGCAATGGAAAAGGAAATGACGGGATTATATATTACAGGTCATCCATTAGATGATTATGCACAAAGCTTGAAGATGCAGACAACAACTGAAATTTCAAAGATATTTTCTGTTCATGAAACTCTAGATGAAGACTTAGGAGAAAGTCTTTCAGATGTTAATATGTTTGAAAAGAAGGGTGTTCTTAAAGATAATGACAGAGTTGTTCTTGGAGGTATACTTGCAAATGTAAATCAAAAAGTAACAAGGAATAATACAATTATGGCATTTTTAACTCTTGAAGATTTAACAGGATCAATAGAAGTAATTGTATTTCCAAAGACTTTAGATACTGTTAGGACTCTTTGTGTGACAGATAGCCTTGTAATAGTAAAGGGAAGGCTAAGTCTTAAAGAAGATGAACCACCAAAGCTTTTATGTGAATCTATTGAGCCTTTAGAAAAAGTAAATAGTTCTAAAGTATATTTAAGAGCTGAAAATGAGATTGAAGCAAAAAAGCTGAATTTAATGCTTAAGGATATATTACAGGAAGAACATAAAGGGGATACACCTATATATCTTGTTGCAATGAGAGAAAGACAAAAATTCAGGGTTCCAAGAGATAGATGGATATCCTTAGAGAGTGATGTGGTAACTGTATTGAGGAAGGCACTTGGAGAAGAAAATGTAAAAGTTGAAGATAACTAAAAATATAATTATATGAATAAAAAAATTCAATTTTATAAATTAATTTTTTTATTAAAGCGATAACTGGATTTAGAAATATTTTTAGTTATATTAAAAATATGAAATTAAAATATATATGTAATAAGGATAGATGGATTTGCAGCTTTGTTTCTACTGTAGGTCCATCTATTTTTTATTACATTTTTTTACATAAAAATATATGAATTTATTTCAGAATTTTTGTTGATAAATTGCTGAATAATTAAATGAAAATTGTTACATAAACGAATGTTATAAAATTAGCGAGAAATTATATAAATTTAATTTCAAATGGTTATAATAAAATAGTACACATCAGTGCAATGTATAAAGAAAATAAAGTATACAACATTAAACACAGTGGCATAAAGTATTTATCCAATAATGTATTCTAGTAAAGAATTTTTTATAAAATTCAGAGATTTATTTTAGAATAATATTAAAAGTTAGCCAAATATCATTGATAATTAATAGATTTTTATGTACAATAATTCTTGATTAATAAATTATGGTTACAATATGTACACAGGGGACCAATAAAGTCCCTGAAGGTATTTAAGGAGGAAATATATAATGAAAAAGATAGCTGTGTTAACAAGTGGTGGAGATGCACCAGGAATGAATGCTGCAATTAGAGCAGTTGTAAGAACAGCACTTAATAATGGAATTGAAGTTATGGGTGTACAAAGAGGATATAGTGGGCTTATAAATGGAGAATTATTCAGCATGGATAAGACTTCTGTATCTGATATAATTCAAAGAGGTGGAACAATCTTAAGAACAGCTAGATGCCCTGAATTTAAAAATGAAGAAGTAAGAAAAAAGGCTGCTAAAATTTTACAAGCTTATGGCGTTGAAGCTTTAGTAGTTATAGGTGGAGATGGATCATTCACAGGAGCAAAATTATTATCAAAACTTGGAATAAAGACAATTGGTCTTCCAGGAACAATCGATAACGATTTAGCTTATACTGATTTTACTTTAGGTTTCGATACAGCTTTAAATACTGTTGTTGATGCAATAAATAAGATCAGAGATACTTCAACATCACATGAAAGAGTTTCTATTGTAGAAGTAATGGGAAGAAACTGTGGAGATTTAGCTTTATATGCTGGTATAGCAGGTGGAGCAGAATCAGTAATAGTTCCAGAATTAGGATTTGATAAAGCAGAACTTTGTAAGACTATTATGGAAGGTAAAAACAAAGGTAAAATGCATAACTTAATCATCCTTGCAGAAGGAATTGGAGGCGCATTTGAATTAGCTAAAGAAGTTGAAGAAGTTACAGGAATTGAAACAAGAGCAACTGTTTTAGGTCATATCCAAAGAGGTGGAAGCCCAAGTGCTACAGATAGAGTATTAGCTTCAAGAATGGGAGCAAAAGCAATTGAAGTTCTATTAGAAGGTAAAACTTCAAGAGTAATAGGAATAAGAGATAATAAGATCATAGATCAAGACATAGATGAAGCTTTAGATATGGAAAGCAAATTCGACAAAGAATTATATGATATTGCTAATATATTAGCATAATCAAAAAGTTAACATTTTAAAATTTATGTTAACAAGCTCTTAAAAGGCTTTACAGAAAAAGTTTGAATGTATAAATTTAATATTATATTATTCATACTTTTTCTTACATATTTTGGGCGAAGAATCGGTTTATGATAATATTTTAATTAGCTTATAGTTTATTTATATAAATTTATAATTAATCCAAGAAAGAGGAGTGTTAGTTTAAATGAGAAAGACTAAAATGATTTGTACTATAGGTCCAGCTAGTGAAGACAGAGAAACATTAAAAAAAGTAATGTTAGCAGGAATGAATGCTTCAAGACATAACTTTTCACATGGTGATCACGAAGAACACAAAGGTAGAATATTAAGAGTAAGAGAAATAGCTAAGGAACTTGGAAGAGAAGTTGCAGTTATTCTTGATACTAAAGGACCAGAAATAAGAACTGGTAAATTTGATCCAAAGAAAATCGAATTACAAAAAGGTGCTGAATTCACAGTATATGCAGGTGATATGGATTTAGTTGGAGATGCAACTAAATGTGGTGTTACATATGCAGGATTAGCAAATGATGTTGTACCAGGAAACACAATCTTAATAGATGATGGTTTAGTAGGATTAACTGTTAAGTCTATTGAAGGAAATGCTATTAAATGTGAAGTTCAAAACACAGGATTTGTTGGAACTTATAAAGGAGTTAATGTTCCAGGTGTATCAATAAAATTACCTGCATTAACAGAAAAAGACGAAGCTGATTTAATCTTTGGATGTGAAATGGGCGTAAACATGATCGCTGCTTCATTCATCAGAAAAGCTGATGACGTTAGAGCTATCAGAAAGTTATTAAACGAAAATGGTGGAGAAAGAATATTAATATGTTCTAAGATCGAAAACCAAGAAGGTGTTGATAACATCGATGAAATCTTAGCAGAATCAGATTCAATCATGGTTGCTAGAGGAGACCTTGGTGTTGAAATTCCAGTACAAAACGTACCTGCAGTACAAAAAATGATCATCAAGAAGTGTAACGAAGCTGGTAAACCAGTAGTAACTGCTACACAAATGTTAGACTCAATGATCAGAAACCCAAGACCAACAAGAGCTGAAGTTTCAGACGTAGCTAACGCTATCTTAGACGGAACTGATTGTATAATGTTATCAGGTGAAAGTGCTAACGGAGACTACCCAGTAGAAGCTGTAAGCACAATGGCTAAAATTGCTGAAGAAACTGAAAAGACTTTAGAATACCAAGTAGCTGTATCTAAAGCTAAATCTCATATCCCAGCAATCGCAGGAGTTATTTCAAGAGCAGCAGCTAATGCAGCTAATGAATTAAAAGCTTCAGCTGTAATAACTTCAACTCAAACAGGAGCTACTGCTAAGAGAATTTCTCAATGCAGACCAGAATGCCCAATTATAGCTGTTACTCCAGATGTAGTAGTTGCTAGACAATTAGCATTCTCATGGGGTGTATATCCAGTAGTTGCTGATAAGATGGCTACAACTGATGAAATGTTAGAAAAATCAGTAGAAATCGCTAAGAACAATGAATTTGTTAAAGCTGGAGATACAGTTGTATTAGCAGCTGGTGTACCAGTAGATCAAGTTGGTGCTACTAACTTATTAAAGGTTACAGAAGTTAAGTAGTTTTAATAATAGATATTTCATATAGTAAGTCATAAGATTAATTCTATTGATTTTTACTAAATTGATATTTATATATTTAGACTAATAATTACAGGGACGGAATTATTAAATTAATAATTACTGTTCCTGTTTTTTTGTATATTACTAAATTTTAAAAAATAAAAAAGTTAACAGAAAATTAACAATTATTTATGCTATAGTTATTATATAATGTATATTATCGCGTTGAATGCGGAATACTTATTATATATGGAATTAAATGGCAACTGATTCTGTATTGGCACCTTCGGGTGCTCTTTTTTTAAGTATTAATAAGTTTTAAGGTGAATTTTTTATATTTCCCGGCTTGTGGAGAAAATTCTTTAGTCGTAAATTTTATTTGGTAATGGAACTTGTTTTATTAAATTTATTTCTAGGATATAATATAAGACATAGAGAATTAATAAGGATTGTGATTAAAGTGAATAATAAAGAAAGAATAGAGCAGATTATACTGGAAACTTTACCACAAGATAAAACAGAAGGTATTTATATATTTGGAAGTTACAATACTAATTTTTTTGATGATGATTCAGATATTGATATTGGGTGGTTTTGTCATAATATAACTGATGAAGAAAGAGTTCTTTTAGAATATGATTTAGAACAAAAAATAGGTCGTGAAATAGACTTGGTAATTCCAGACAAGAATAAAATTTTATTTTTGAATGAAGTTTTATCTGGAAAACCAATAGGAAGATTATCAGAAGAGTTCTGTGAATGGTTTGATAAAAATATTGATGAAATAATATATATAGCTCAGGATTTAATGGCAATGATGTAGGAGGAGTATATGGTATATTATAATTATGGAAGAATTAAAGCAATTAGTGCTAATATTAAAGAAAGTTTAATGGATTTGGATAATGCTTTAGCTGTCTATGATGAAATGAAAGATAATAGTAATATGGAATCAATTATAGGTAATAGTGTCAGAATGAGTTTTGTTCAGATTAGAGAAGAAATATTTTCAGCTATTACAAGCATATTAAAAAGTTCTGGATTATCAGTAAATAGCTTTCAAAATAATATGGATATGATAGAGGAATGTAGAAAAAATGGGTATTTTACAAAAGTAGACAATACATTTTTTATTGTTTTGAGTAAGTATAGTAATTCTGCTTGTCATAGATATAAGCAGCCAAGTGTCGAAGATATAGCAAGTTTTTATAAGAGTAAAAAAGAGCATATTTTATCTATATTAGATGATTTAGAAAATATAATCAATAAAAAATAGGAAAGTATAGTTACAAAAAGGGCGTGTACAAGTGGTAGAAAAAGATAAAGAATATATATTTAATATTGAAGCTTTGGGATATGAAGGAGAAGGAATCGCCAAAATAGAGGGTTATCCTGTGTTCATACCTGGAGCTTTAATTGGTGAAAAAGTAAAAGTAATCATAACAAAGGTGAAAAAGAATTTCGCATATGGAAATCTTCTTGAAATATTAGAAGAATCAGATAAAAGAAGAATACCTGATTGTAGAAGCTACAATGTTTGTGGAGGATGCACTGCACAACATTTAAGTTATGAAGATCAGCTTGATTTTAAATTTTCAAGAGTAAAAGACTGTATAAGAAAAATAGGCGGTTTAGATGACAGCATAGTTAAATATCCAATAGGTATGGAAAATATATATAGATATAGAAATAAAGTTCAGTTCCCTGTGGGCATGGTTAACGGAAAATTATCTATAGGTTTTTTTAGTGAAAAGAGTCATGAGATTATAGATATGGACACATGTCTTCTTCAAGATGAAGAATCTGAACAAATAATAGCTATAATAAGAAAATGGATGAATGATTATTCTATAATGCCAGCTAAAAATGATGGTAAGTTCTTTAAAAAAGGCCTTATAAGACATATTGTAGTGAGGAGGGCTTTTAATACTAATGAAATAATGGTTATATTAGTAACAACTAATAAAGAAATACCTTATATTGAAAAGTTGATAGAAACATTGAATTCAAAAAATTGTGCTATAAGAAGTATAGTTCAAAATATAAATGATAAAGATACAAATTTAGTGATGGGAGAAAAGTGTATAACTTTATGGGGTGCAGATTACATATGTGATTATATAGGAAAATATAAGTTCAATATATCTCCATTATCATTCTTTCAGGTAAATCCTGTTCAGACTGAAGTGTTATATAATAAGGCTTTAGAATACGCAGATTTAAATGGTGATGAAGTTGTATTTGATGCATATTGTGGAACAGGAACAATAAGTCTGTTTTTATCGCAGAAGGCAAAAATGGTCTATGGAGTTGAGATAATATCACAGGCTATAGATAATGCTAAAGTTAATGCAGAAATTAATAATGTTAAAAACGCACAATTTTATGTAGGAAAGTCAGAAGAAATAATACCACAACTAATTAAAGATGGAATAATTCCAGATGTAATTGTAGTTGATCCACCAAGAAAAGGGTGTGATTCAAAGCTTCTTGATGCTTTAGGAAAAGCTAAACCTAGAAGAATTGTATATGTTTCATGTGATCCAAGTACCCTTGCAAGAGACTTGAAGTATTTAGAGAGTCATGGGTATAAAACGCAGGAAATACAGCCTGTAGATATGTTCCCTATGACAAAACATATAGAAAATGTAGCATTTCTAACAAAGCTTTAGTCTTAAATATTTAAGCAATATACCATAATATGCGGTAGCTTTAATGTATAATCTATAAAATAATTGAAAATCGATTCAATCTATTTAATATGGAAACTCTTGATTAAGTTCAAGAGTTTT
>JAEWQX010000248.1 GCA_023399035.1 Bacillota bacterium
TGAAGTTGCATATAGAATTGTGAATGATTATGTAAAGGCAATAGGTGAACTTGTGACAAATATTGAAGACAATCTTTAAATTATATTTAAGAACACAAATCAGCTTCTATGAATAAGATATATTAACAAAGGAATAGGAGTTGATAAACTATGTCAAAAAAATCTTGTGATTGCTGCTGTTGCACTAAATGCTGTTGTCCAAAGAAATGCTGCTGTGAGTGTCAGTCATGCTGTAACCCATGCTGCAACCCATGCTGTAACCAGTGTTGTAATCAATGCGGCGGTGGTAATGGTTTTGGTTATGGTAATGGTTTTGGTTATGGTAATGGATTTGGTAACGGATTTGGATGTGGCGGATGCTGGTGGATCTGGATTATTCTTATCTTACTCATCTTCTGCGGCGGATGGGGCTTCGGCGGAGGTTTTGGTGGACCAGGATTCTTCATCTAAAAGCTAAGTCTTAATAAGGTAGTAGTTATAGAGTAATCTTGTTATGATATAATAGGGGCGCTTGATAATAAGCGTCTCTATTATAATATTTATTATCGATTATCAGCACATAATTTTCAACTTTAAGCTAAATATATTGAAGTTTTCTAGAAATTATAGTGGAAGATATATGCTTTATTTATAATACGGTATAAGCGTAAAATAATACATATATGGAAATAATGGATTTATAATTGTTGGTAAAGAAAAAATATGATATAATAATCATTATTAATTAGATAAGGTGGTATATATAATGGGAAATAAAGTAGTATTGATGTATGAAAATAATTTATTTAAAGTATACATAAATGATAAGATTGTAGCTGCAGGAACTAATATGGATTCTATAGTTGATAAGTTCAAGCAGATTTTTAAGGATAATACTCCTTCAGGAAATGTAGTTTCATGGGAAAGTATATTTGAAAGGATAAGCAGATTTAAGAATGATGAAATTGAAATAAATAATGATTATAGAACTATATCATATAAGAAAATGAAGTATTTCTATGCATCAAATAAGGTATTTTACATTTCAGACAATACAATGACTCCTCTTGCTGGAGCATATGAGCTTTTTGATTTCATAATGGAATTAATAGAAAACAACTTTACAGAATATGAAAAGATATTGAAGTTCTGTAAAAGCATGATGGAAAATGAAATAATCTATAGAACATTTGACAGCAACATAGTAGTATCAAGTCCAGGATTTAATTATGGATTCATAGAATATAATTTTGCAACAAACAAGATAAGCAAGGGAACAGCTATAATACATGGAACATTTGATGATTTTGTATCTTATGTGGAAGAAAACATTCATAATAGTTAACAGTTTGAGGATTAAATCTCTTAAGGAGATTTCTAAAATTGTGATTTTGCAAAAATAAGGAAATATGTGTAGTTTACATTGCTCATATTTCCTTTATTTTTGTTTAAATATTTATAATTTTTGTATATTTACTGCCATAGGGCCTTTTTCAGCTTCTTCTATGTCAAAAGTAACACTTTCACCTTCCTTTAAGTCTTTTTCTGGTCCTTTATCTTTTATTTGTGAAAGATGTGCAAAAACATCATTGCCACCGTCACATGAAATAAAACCATATCCTTTTTCACGATCATACCATTTTACAACACCAGTAATTTTTGACATTAATATTTCATCTCCTAAATTAGTATCATTAATTAGTATAATCAATAAAATAAATTCTAATCATAAATAAAGCACATAATAATACTTATAAAAGGAATTGAGCGTTAAATCTTTATTATCAGATTTTTTATAAAGATTTAAATACAGCAAGTTTATAGAGTATATAGATTTTATATGTAAATTGTAAATATGATGAATCCTACTTAAAAGAAGGGTTGTTTTTGATTTTTTCATTGAATTTGTTGTATAATGCAATCATATCTGGTTCATTTGAATATTTATGGATTTCATTAATTGGTATCCACATTACACCGCTGTTTTCATCTTCTTTTACTATAAGCTGTTCATTTTCATCTGCTTCCAGAAGATATGCACATGATAAGTGAAGGTGGCTTGAAACATATTTTCCTCTTTTTATATGACCATTTACTGTGAGTACATCTAATGAAAGCATTTCTGTTGAGATTACTTTGAAATGTTTTACTCCAGTTTCTTCAACAGCTTCTTTTACAGCAACATGTATAAGATCACCGTCTCCATCAGCATGACCGCCTGTCCAGGCCCATGTCTTGTATATGTTATGATGTATCATTAGAACTTTTGTACGTTCCTTATTTACTATGTATCCTGAGCTTGTAATGTGTGCAATTGGGTTTTCACGGAAAAGAAGATCATCATAATCATTTATACATTTTAGTATTAATTCCTTATCCCTTTGTTCCTGTTCATTGTAGGGAGTGTATTTTTTTATTTCTTCAATCCAGCTGTACTCTGGATAATGTGGCAGTTTATCGTCTTTCATTTTAAATCCTCCTATATGATGTTTATATAGTTATTATATAGCAGATGGATATATTTTTATAGGAATATAATTCAGATGTAGGGAGATACTTTTAGTAATGAGTATTTTAAGGAGGAGTGATAAGATGGGCATGAATAAATATAATAAAAACAAGGTTATAAGCAGCAAATATGCAAAGGGAATAGATTTTAATGATTATGTAGAAGGCTTTATAGATGAAGAAGGGCCAGATGTAAGAAATAATGATGACAGAAGAACATATGGGTATACTATGAAAATGTTCCCTGGGCCTGAATGGTAGGAAATTATATTATTTGAATTTTAAATATGCTGAACATAAAAAGTTATTTTTTAAAATTATTTATTATGAATTGTAAAAGTATATTATAGATGGTTAAGGGTGTTGATTCTGTCAGCACCTTTATTTATTATACAGTAGATTGCAGTATTCTTATTTTCTGGAATTAAGTAATATCAATGGATTTAGAAGGTTAAGATTTAAGAAATAAGAGTTAAGGGAAAAACAGCAGAACTGTTTAGATAATTATAATTAAAGAAAACCGTTAGTTTTCATCCTGAAGTTTTAATTATTACTTAAAATGTGTGGCAATAGTAACTTTTTCATATGGAAAATGATAGAATAGCTTTTTGGGGTAGTAAAATTTTTTAACTGGAGTTTTGCTTAAGAACATTATGGAATAAGATAATAGTTCGTATATTCCTGAATATGAATAGATAATCATGAACTGGAAACCTATCTTTCAATATAGAAATTTCATATTAACGATTAAAAGTGTTTAATTTTTCCAAAAAGTGCTGTAAAATAAAATTAGCGTTATTAAATAGGTCCATGATTATAATAAGACAGATAATTTATAAATGTGTTCTAGGAGGAATAAGGAATGTATAGCTTAGAGGAGGTACAGGACTACTATAAAAAAGGTGAGCCTCTGGAATTTGTATTTTTTTCTGGACATCAAAAAACTAACAATGGGAATATAACTAAATCGTGTTTAAGTCAGTGGTATGAATCACCTTTTGAAATGAATAATGTGAAGTATTCATGTGCAGAACAATATATGATGGCTGAAAAAGCGAGGATTTTTGGTGATGAAGAGGCATTGGATATGATTTTTAAGGCATATCATCCTAATCAGATGAAACTTATAGGAAAAAAGGTTAAGAACTTTGACGAAGAAGTTTGGAGCAGGGAAAAGATGAATATTGTTAAAATAGGCAATATGGCAAAATTCTCACAGAATCCAAAATTAAAAAAATATCTCATAGGAACAAAGTCTAAAATTCTAGTAAAGACAAATAAGCACGATTTAATATGGGGTATAGGACTTTCAAAGGATGATCAAAATATAAAGAACCCTTTAAAATGGAAAGGACAGAATCTGTTAGGGTTTATATTGATGAATATAAGAGATATATTATCTTAGTTCTAGATTATAAACAAGCTCATAAAAAACTTACGGCAGTTACGTAAAATTGTAAACGTAATTATCGTAAGTTTTTATATATATTTAAGAGCTGATTTACTTATTCTGTTTTACTTACAGGTTCTCCTTTTAGTGATTCAGCTTTATCCGGTATTACACTATAAAGTATTCCTGCAATTATTAATGCAGCTCCTAAAATAAATTTCACCACCGAGTATTATCACAGTTCCAGTTATTGCAGGGACTACACATATGGCTTTTTTGAAGGTGAATTTTTCTTTTAAGATTAAAACTGCAAAAATAATTATAAAAATAGGGTTTGTTGAGTTATGTTAATTGTAAATTATACACATCAATATTATAAGGTAAAACAGGAATATATCAACATAAATGTTTAAAATACAACATAAAATGCATAAGAGATTATGGTGAAAAAAGTGTTATATCTATATAATTTACAAAGATATAAAATTATACATAATAATGAAAATATTAAAGTGGACTAAATATATTATTCCTACTATAATAAATTAAGATTTCAAAAATATTTACAAGGTGGTAGGTAGAGATGAACATACATGAACAGGCACTCGAAAGATTATATGACTGGCTGTCTACGAGTGGTTTAAAATTAGTAATAGGACTGATTCTATTATGGATAGGCTTTAAAGTAATAGCAAAAGTAGTGAGTATGGTAAATAAAATATTTGAGAGAAGAAATGTAGATGCTACATTAGCTTCATTTTTAGATGGTTTTATTAATATCTCTCTTAAGTTATTGCTTGTCTTAATGATAATGAATTATGTAGGTCTTTCAACAAGTGGAATTGTAGCATTGCTTGGTTCAGCAGGTATTGCTGTAGGTCTTGCACTTAAAGAAAGTTTAGCAAACTTTGCTGGAGGAGTAATAATTCTCTTTATAAGACCATTCAATGTAGGAGATTACATAGAAGGTGCAGGGGAAACAGGAAAGGTAGATAAAATAGGTATATTTTATACCCATATGTCAACAGTAGACAACAAGCAGATATTAATTCCTAACGGTGCCCTTGCAAATGGAATTGTGACAAATTATACAGCACAGGAAATGAGAAGGGTAGATCTTACTTTTTCAGTTGGATATGAGCAGGACATAAGAGTTGTGAAAAATGCAATTTACAGCGTAATTGAAAAAGAGGAATTAATACTTCATGATCCGGAACCATTTGTTGCAGTATCTGAACTTGCTGATAGTTCTGTAAACTTTATAACAAGAGCATGGACGAAAACTGATGATTATTGGACAGTATATTTTAACCTTCTTGAAAAAGTTAAGATTAAATTTGATGAAGAAAATATAAGCATACCATATCCGCAAATGGATGTTAATGTACATAAGGTTCAGGAAATTAAATAAATAATGTTTTCAATGGAAATCATTTCGTATCAATATAAAACTTGATATGAAATGATTTTATTTATTTAAAATAAACGGTAATGATACTCTGAGTTAAGTGATATAAAGTTTCATTTACAATTGGATTATTTTATTGTATTATATAAGTATAGATAATAAGAAATTAGGGATGCTGGGGGAGGTATTTATACATGAGTATTTTTAATTTAAGTCCTGGACAAAAAGGTATTATAACTGCTATCCATGGCAATTCAAAACTTACAAAAAGATTATCAGCATTAGGATGCATTGAAGGAACTTCTATAGAGTTTAAGAGAAAGGCACCACTTGGTGATCCAGTGATAGTAAATTTCAGAGGCTTTGATTTAGCTATAAGAAAAAAAGATGCTGAGTGCATCATGTTAGAAACTATAGGATAAAAACTTAATATAGAACATGTTTTACATTTTTTAATGATAATAATAATCAATTTGAATTTAATTAATATTATAATTTAGGAGAAGTAAAATATTTAATTACGTCGTAGAAAAATACATAGCAGAGAGGAAAATATATATGATAAATGTTGCATTACTAGGAAATCCAAATGTAGGGAAGACAACATTATATAATGCTCTGACTGGTTCAAATCAATATGTAGGGAATTGGCCTGGAGTTACAGTTGATAAAAAGGAAGGTTATTTTGAAAATGTAAAAATTGCTGACCTGCCTGGTATTTATGCCATGGATACTTTTTCAAATGAGGAAAAGGTATCAAAAAAATATTTAGAAGAAGAAAATATTGATGTTATCTTAAATATAGTGGATGCATCAAATTTAAATAGAAATTTATATCTTACTACTCAGTTAAAAGAATTTAACAAGCCTATAATTCTTGCTTTAAATATGATTGATATATGTGAAGCAAAGGGCATTAAGATAAATTATAAAAAGCTTGAAGAAGAGCTTGGAGTTGAAGTTATTCCTATAACTGCAGGGAAATCAATAGGAATTGATGAAGTGAAGGAAAGGCTTAAAAGAGGAAATTTCAAGCACAGTGATGATAAGGGAAAATTCAGTTTTAAGACTGAAAAAGAAGCCTATGATTTCATAGAAAAAGTGTTAGATAAATGTGTGGAAGAAAAGAAGGATAAAAAGGAAAGCATAACTGAAAAGCTTGATAAGTTTGTGCTTCATCCTGTTTTTGCTTATCCCATATTCCTGGCAATGATGGTGTTAATGTTTGAACTGACGTTTTCATGGGTCGGACAGCCATTATCAGACCTGCTTGATGGAATTTTAAATGATTCAATAATTCCATATTTATCTGGACTGCTTGCTAATTCATCACCATGGTTCAGTTCACTTATTGTAGATGGAATAGTATCTGGTGTTGGTGGAATAATAGTACTGCTTCCAATAATTCTTGTACTGTTCATATGCATAACAATTTTAGAAGACAGTGGATATATGTCAAGAGTAGCATTTATGATGGATAAGCTTATGAGAAAAATGGGACTTTCAGGCAAAGCATTCATTCCAATGATAATAGGATTTGGATGTACTGTACCTGCAGTGATGACTGCAAGAACACTTGAAAGTGAAAAAGACAGAAAACTTACTGCTCTTTTAGTACCATTTATGTCTTGTAATGCAAGACTTCCAGTTTATACTGTATTTGCTTCTGTTTTCTTTACAAATCACAGAGGTCTTGTAGTTGGATCACTTTATGCAGGCGGAATTGTTGTTGCATTCTTACTTGGAATGCTGCTAAAGAATACATATTTCAAAAAAGATGAAGAACCATTTATTCTTGAAGTACCTGAATATAAGATGCCAACATTTAAATCTATATACAAGCAGACATTTGATAAGGCAGCAGGGTTCCTAAAGAAAGCAGGAACTGTAATATTTGCAATGAGCGTAGTTGTATGGTTCCTTTCTAACTTCAATCTTCATGGAATGGTTGAAGAAGTTAATGACAGTATATTAGCATCAATAGGTAATGTAATTGCTCCTATTTTTGCACCATTAGGATTTGGAAACTGGCAGAGTGCTGTATCTCTTCTTTCAGGACTTCTTGCAAAAGAATCAGTACTGGCTTCAATGGAAATAATCTTTGCTGGTGACTTAAGTGCAGTGCTTCCAATGCATTTTTCAACATTATCTGCATATACATTTTTAGTTTTTGTACTTCTTTATACACCTTGTATTTCAGTACTAGGTACAATGAAGAAGGAATATGGCGGAAAATTCACACTTATGTCTGTAGTATTCCAGCTAGTAGTTGCATGGAGTGCAGCATTTATAGTGTTTAATGTTGGAAGATTATTCATTGGTTAATTTCATATTTAAATAGTTATTATTGGAGATGATAAGATGATGGAAATATTAATTACGGCATTAATAGTAATATTTGCAGCATACATAATAGTGAAATTATTAAAGAACTCATCAGAAGGAAAATGCAGCGGAGGATGTTCTAAATGCAGTTCAAAGTCACAATGCAGTGGATATTCTGATGAAAATAAGAAAATATAATGTAACTAAATATCTTTAAAGTATAAAGCTGTGGGATTTATCCTATGGCTTTAATTTTTGTATTCAATTAGCAGTTTCTATACAATGTAAATTCATGTTTATATATTTTACAAAACAATAGTATTATTGAAAAAATGAAGTCGAAAAATAAAAAAGAATGAATTTTGTCGAAATAGTGTACATTCTTTGATAAATAAGTTATTATTTTTATTGTGAAAAATTAAATAATGAATGGAGAGGAATTAGAAATATGTCACAAAATAACGACAAAAAGATTATGTGGTATACGCTTGCATTTATGGCATTTTCAGGAGTATGGGGATTCGGAAATGTTATTAATGGTTTCTCAGAATATGGCGGATTAAAAGCTATCGTTGCATGGCTTATTATATTTGCTATATATTTTATACCATATGCTCTTATGGTAGGGGAATTAGGATCTGCATTCAGAGAACATGGTGGCGGAGTTAGTTCATTTATTCATGAAACTATATGACCTAAACTTGCATATTACGCTGGTTGGACATACTGGATTGTACATATGCCTTATATTTCTCAAAAGCCATCAGGATTCATGATTGCATCAAGCTGGGCTATATTCCAAGATAACAGAATAAGTAAAATGAACACTGTCGTGTTACAATTAGCTTGTCTTGCTATCTTTATCATAGGTCTGTACGTAGCTTCAAAGGGAATTAACGTACTTAAAAAATTATCAGCACTTGCTGGTACATCAATGTTTGTAATGTCAATATTATTCATCATATTAATGGTGGCAGCACCAGCAATAACTGATGCAAACTTAAATACTATTGACTGGTCACTTAACAGTTTTATGCCAACATTTGATGTTAAATTCTTCACAAGTTTATCAATATTAGTATTTGCAGTAGGCGGATGTGAAAAGATATCTCCTTACGTAAATGAAATGAAGGAATCATCAGGATTTTCTAAAGGAATGATAGCTCTTGCAGGTATGGTTGCTGTATGTGCTATACTTGGAACAATATCTCTTGGAATGATGTTTGATTCAAACAATATACCAAAAGACTTAATGACAAATGGAGCATATTATGCATTCCAAAAACTTGGTGAATACTATCATGTAGGAAACATCTTTGTTATTCTTTATGCAGTAACTAACATGATAGGTCAATTTGCAGTATTGATAATTTCAATTGATGCACCTTTAAGAATGCTTCTTGGAAGCGCTGACAAACGTTTCATACCAGAAAAACTGTTTGTTAAGAATGAAAATGGTGCATATGTAAATGGACACAAGCTTATATTCATAATCGTTTCTATATTAATCGTAGTACCTGCATTTGGTATAGGAAGCGTTGATGATTTAGTTAAATGGCTTGTAAAATTAAATGCAGTATGTATGCCTCTTCGTTACCTATGGGTATTCGTAGCATATATTGCACTTAAGAAAGCTGGAGACAAGTTTGACAGGGAATATTTCTTTGTTAAAAATAAAACTGTAGGACTTATATTTGGTGCATGGTGTTTTGCATTTACAGCATTCGCATGTATTGGAGGTATGTATTCAGAAGACAAATTCCAATTAATACTTAATATAATCACTCCTTTAGTATTAGTAGGTCTAGGATTAATAATGCCTAAGCTTGCAAAGAAAAACAGCAGTAATTAATAAGCATGTATTTAAGGAACATAGAAGTGAATGAAAGTTCATTTCTATGTTCTTTTTTTATGTTTAATTTCTAAAAATATTTCAAATAATATATATAAAGATAATTTTGAGTGAAATTATGTATAGTTATGATAGAGTTATGAACATGAACTACTGTTTCTATTTTCGATATTTTTACATAAGTTATTCATAGTGCTATAATTAAAGTTAGGTTTTAATTATAATAAATTGCAGTAATAGGGGGAATTATGATAAAACATTATAAGAAATACGTTATGATTACACTTGTTGCAGCATTGCTTGGAACTGTAATTAGCGGCTGCAGGAGCAATGTTGAATATATTGAAGAAAACCTTAAGAACGATAATTATGTAAAAGCAGTAAAAAAAGCAGACAGCCTTACAGATGAAAATGAAAAAGAAGAAGCACAGAATCTTATAATAAATAAGATTGAAAATATTAAAAACCAGTATATGGATGGTGTAATAGATGGGACAC
>JAEWQX010000063.1 GCA_023399035.1 Bacillota bacterium
ATAAGTAACATAGATGCATTAAGAAATCTATATAAAAATGATTCATATTTAGAAACTGTAGTAACTTGGAACAAGCTATATAAAAAGAGTTTATTTGATGGAATACAATTTCCAGAAGGTAAATTAAATGAAGATGAATTTACTACTCATAAATTATTATATAAATCTAAAAAAGTAGTGTTAGTTGATAAAAAACTATACTATTACAGAAAAACACCAGACAGCATTACCAACAGCAAAGTAACTATAAAGAGATTAGATAAACTGGAGGCAGTTAAAGAACGCATGAATTTTTTTGAAAATACAGGAAATAGGGAGCTATATGAAAAGACTTTAGTTAGATATGGGGATTTATTGAGGGGCAGCTTTCTCATGTGCAAGTATCTAATAGATAATAATGAGCAGATCTTAAGTGATATAGATAATGAATATAAGAGGATGTTTAAGCAATATGTAAATAATAAATATCTATCATTTGAAAAAAAGATTCTTGGATTCATTTTCTATTTTAATCCAGATTTATGTTCTAATATACAAAAAATGAGGGGCAAGTTAAGATCAATTTAATCAGTTGAAATTTAAATAATAAAAGTATTGGAGCTAACAAAAATGAAGGATAAACAATTAATAATAAACATGACTGCAAATATATTATCATTTGCTATTAACTTGGGGATTAATTTTATTTTTACTCCTTATTTAATAAGAACAATAGGAAAAGAAGCATATAGTTTTTTTCCATTAGCCAATAATTTTATTGGATATGTTGAGATAATCAGTGTGGCATTAAATTCAATGGCAAGCAGATTCATAACAATAAAAATACATGAAAAGAATATTAATGATGCTAATAAGTACTTTAATTCAGTTTTAACAAGCAATATAGTCTTATCATTAATTCTGGTCGTTCCAGCTTCATTGTTTGTAGTTTTCATAGATAAAATATTAAATGTACCAGAAGGAATAATTGGAGATGTTAAATGCTTATTTGCTTTTGTATTTTTAGGGATGATACTTAACATCTTAACATCAGTATTTGGAGTAGCCACTTTTACGAAAAATAGGTTGGATTTATCATCAAGAAGAAAGATTGACTCAAATATCATAAAAGTAGCTTTATTAATTATATTATTTTCATGTTTCAGAGCTAATGTAGCTTATATTGCAATTGCTAATCTGGCAGTATCCGTATTTATAATACTAACCAATATACATTATACAAACAAGTTGATGCCAGAAGTCAGCTTAAACAAAAAGTATTTTGATTTAAGCTGTGTTAAAGAATTACTATCTTCAGGAATATGGAATTCTGTAAACAGGTTAAGTGTGGTTTTGCTTACAGGACTGGATATATTAATAGCTAATATATTTCTAAGTGTATCAGCAGCAGGGGAATATTCAATAGTAAAGACGGTTCCTAATTTTATACAGCAGCTTGTTATCATGCTTGTAGGGGTATTTGTACCACAATTTACAATATTATATGCTCAGAAACGGAATAATGAATTTTTAGATTGTATTAATCAGTCAATAAAGTTTATGGGTTTGGTAATGACAATACCAATATCATTTTTAATTGTATTTGGAGATACTTTTTTTAGTTTATGGGTTCCAAGTGAAAATGCCTCAAGATTATATTTGTTATCCAATTTAACCATTATACCGATGATTGTAACAGGTAGTATCAATACAATTTTTAATGTCTATACTGTTGTTAATAAGCTTAAGGTTCCAGCTCTGGTACTTCTATTAACTGGTATATTAAAAACTTCTATAGTATTCATACTGATAAAATTGACAGATTGGGGAATTTTAATAATCCCACTAACATCTTTCTGTATTGATCTTTTAACTAATTTAATTTTCACACCTATATATTCAGCTAGATGTTTAAATATAAAATGGAATACATTTTATAAAGCAATTGCAAGAGGATGCATATGTTCTGTAACCATGATGCTAGTATGTTTCTTAATAAAATTTAATATGAACGTAGACAGCTGGATTGAATTATTATTTGCAGGAGCAGTTAGTTCTATAATTTCATTGGGAATTAACATATTTATTGTATTTAATCAGAACGAAAGAAAAACAATTATAGAAAATTTTATGGGCTTTTTACCAAGCAAAAAATATAGTAATTAATCTTAATATTTAATTTTGAATAAAAGGAGAGATACAGGTGTTTCTATCACAAAAAATTAAAGATTCTATAACTTTGGAATCATATAAAACACTCAGAACTAATATAGAACATTTAATTCTAGGTTCACATACCAAGACTATATTAGTAACAAGTTCAAATACGAAAGAAGGAAAATCAACTATCTGTGAAAATATGGCGTTATCATTTTCTCAAAATAATAAAAAAGTACTTTTAATAGATTGTGATTTGAGAAAATTATCATCATATAAGCATTTAAATAAGATAAATGAATCTGGAGTTAGTGATGTGCTATTAGGTAAGAAAAAATTAAAGGAAATTATTAAATCGTATAGTGAATCATTAGATATTATATCCTCAGGAAAAGTTCCAACTAACCCAGTAGAATTATTGTCATCCAAAGCTATGGATGATTTATTAAATCAAGTAAGAGATATGTATGATCTGATATTGATTGATAGTCCATCAATTAAATTAGTAACAGATGCGTTAATATTAGCAACTAAATCAGATGGTACACTTTTTGTAGTAAATAAAGAGAATACTCAAAAAAACTCAGCAAAACAGGCTAAAAAACTTTTGGATAATGTAGGTGCTAATATAATAGGATGTGTTTTGAATGGAGCAGAAGGACCTTCCAAAAAAGAATATAAAAGCTATTTCAATAAAAAAATAAATTAGGATACTTTATAAAAAGTATATTGGTGAAGATGAATGAAATCAAAAATTACAATATTAATAGCAGGCATCCTTATTATAATAATCACAATATTAATGATAGATGTAAACGGAAAAAGAAATAGTGGACAGACTAATGAAAGTGATCAATGGAGTCTAGTTTGGAGTGATGAGTTTAATGGAGATAGTATAAATGAAGATAATTGGAGCTTTGATATTGGTGGAGGCGGATGGGGAAATAAAGAATTGGAATATTATACAGACAGAAAAGATAATGTGAGAACTGAAGATGGAAATCTGATTATTGAAGCTAAAAAAGAGCAGATATATGATTATAATTATACTTCTGCACGATTAACTACAAAAAATCTGCAGACATTTACGTATGGAAAGATAGAAGCAAGAATTCGCTTGCCTAAAGAACAGGGATTATGGCCGGCCTTTTGGATGGTTGGATGTGATAAAGATACTATTGACTGGCCTAAATGTGGTGAAATAGATATTATGGAGCAGATAAATAAAGAAAATTTGATTTATGGAAGTGCGCATTATTTTATTGATGACAGCACATTAAACTTTCATAAACAGGATACTAAATCCAAAAGTCAGATAGACGTTACTGATTATCATACTTATTCAATTGAATGGGATGATAAAAAAATACAATGGTTTGTTGATGATATAAAATATTATGAAATTGATATAACTGATAAAGAAGCATTCCATAAACCATTTTATATGATGCTTAATCTAGCTATTGGAGGAAAGTGGCCAGGAGATCCGGATGAAACAACTAATTTACCAGCAAAAATGTATGTTGATTATATTAGGGTATATAAAAATAATAATATGCAATAGTATAAAATCTATAAATATAAATTTGGGGAATAATGAATGATAATTCTTTTGTTATTTAATATTTTAGAATAGAAAGAAGGGGAATTTGTGCAGCAGGCTTACTTTAAGAAAGGGGAGGAAAATTACACTAGAAGTACAAAAGCGATAAAACGATATGAATTTATCAAAAGGTTAATTGATATAATTTGCTCGCTTACAGCAATAATACTACTACTTCCATTATTTGCTATAGTGGGAATTGCAATCAAATTAGAGTCAAAAGGTCCTATTATATTTGCTCAAGATAGAGTGGGTTATAAAGGAGATAAATTCAAGATGTATAAATTACGATCTATGGTACAAAATGCAGAGGAATTGAAAGAAAAGCTAAATTCAAAAAATGAAATGGATGGACCTATGTTTAAGATGAAAGATGATCCTAGAATAACCAAGGTAGGAAAAATAATAAGGAAAACTAGTATAGATGAATTACCACAATTGTTTAATATATTGAAAGGAGATATGAGTTTAGTAGGACCAAGGCCATCATTACCAAAAGAAGTAGATGAATTTCAGCCATGGATGTTGGAAAGATTATCCGTAAAACCAGGTTTAACATGTTATTGGCAGGTAAGTGGAAGAAATGATATTGATTTTATCAATTGGATGAAGCTTGATATAAAATATGTAGAGGAAAGAAGTACTCTACTTGATTTAAAACTTATCTGTAAGACATTTTTTATTCTTTTTGGAGATGAACATGCTAGATAGATTAAAATAAAAAATAATTTTATTTAATTAAATTATTTTTTACTTAAAGGAAAGGCATTTAAATTATGAAGGAAAATTTTTTGGAAATATGTGTAGATTTAGTAGATGAAAAAGAAGCTATTGATTATATAAAAGATTATTTTTATAGTAATCACATTAATACAATTTATTTTTTAAATGCTCATTGCTATAATGTCTCTCAAAAAAATAGTGAATATAGAGAAGCACTAAATAAAGCAACCCTATTACTTATTGATGGAATTGGAATTAAATTGGGTATGAAAATTTGTAAAATGTCAGAATCACAAAATATGAATGGAACTGATTTCATACCAAAGGTTATTGATTTAGCGAGTAATTTGCATAAAAGAATTTATTTACTGGGTGGTAAACCTGGAGTAGTAGATAAAGCAGAAGAAATGATAAAGAAGAAGTATATAGGATGCAAGATAGTAGGAAAGAGAGATGGGTACTTCTCAGACGAATATGACAAAGAAATTATAAAAGATATAATAAAAAAGAAAACAGACATGTTGATAGTTGGAATGGGGGTTCCGAAGCAAGAGCTATGGATTGAAAGAAATAAGAAATATTTAGAGAATGTAAAAGTAGTAATCGCAGGAGGAGCTATCTTAGATTTTATTTCTGGAAGTATAAAGAGAGCACCAAAGTTTATGAGGATGCTTAATTTGGAATGGTTATATAGATTATATAAAGAACCTAGAAGATTATTTAAAAGATACATAATAGGAAATTTTCTATTTTTTTATTATGTAAAACTAAGAAAAAGAAATTATATATGAAAAACGCTTTAACTTAAGAATATAATGGAGAGTGAAATTTTATGAGAAAAAAAATTAGAAAAGCAGTTATTCCAGCAGCAGGTTTAGGAACAAGATTCTTACCAGCTACAAAAGCGCAGCCTAAGGAGATGTTACCTATTGTTGATAAACCCACAATTCAGTATATTATAGAAGAAGCAGTTGCTTCTGGAATAGAAGAAATTTTAATTATTACAGGAAGAAATAAAAAATGTATAGAGGATCACTTTGATAAATCTGTTGAGCTTGAAATGCAATTAAAAGAAGCAGAAAAAATGGAATTATTGGAGACTGTAAAATCAATATCTAATTTAGCAGATATATATTATATAAGACAAAAAGAGCCTAAAGGTTTAGGACATGCAATAGGCTGTGCCAAAGCCTTTATAGGAGATGAACCTTTTGCAATATTGCTAGGTGATGATATTGTATATAGTCCCGAAAAACCATGCTTAAAGCAACTAATTGAATGCTTTGATGAATATCAGGCAAGTGTATTGGGGGTTCAAAGCATTGATAGAAATAATGTGGATAAGTATGGTATAGTTGATGGAATAAATATAGACAGTAAAGTATGCAAGGTAAAAGGATTAATCGAGAAACCTTCAATTGAGGATGCACCTTCTAATACAGCAATTTTAGGAAGATATATTGTTACACCTAAAATTTTTAAAATATTAGAGAATACTAAACCAGGCAAAGGAAATGAAATACAGCTTACAGATGCTCTTATCGAGTTAAGTAAACAAGAAGCTATTTATGCATATAATTTTGATGGTAAAAGGTATGATGTTGGTGACAAATTAGGATTTTTACAAGCAACAGTAGAGTTTGCCTTGAGAGAGCCAAATCTTAGAGATGAATTTGTTGAATATTTAAAAAATACAATAACAAAGCTATAAGATATAGGATTTAATGAATCGATATAATAAAATTTTATACATTCATGAAAGGAGTCGGAATAATAGGACTCCTTTTTTATGATGCAATTTAAAGTATTATAAATACTATATTATTTTGGGGCATATAATAACAGAATCCATTATACTATTATATTATTTTTATTAAATTTAGGTATATTCTTGTAGTCTTAGAGTAAAATATAATAAATTCACTCTAAATTTATACGTTTACTTTATGTTTTGCTGTAGTTATTATATAATCAAAGGAAATAAAAGTAATAAATTTGATAAAAAGGGTAAGAGGGTGGTGTTATGCTATTAGGTATAGGTATATATTTAGTATTAATATTTATAATTATATATTTTTTTTATAACTCACATAAAAAATGGTAACAAAAAATTAAATTTGATATATTATAAACCTTATAGTAATTATATATATTTTTTAATCTAAATATATTTGATAGGGCCTATGTACATTAAAATAAAAGAATTGCTAAAATGATACATTTAGCAATTCTCATATTTTTATATAGTAAAGTCTGAATTTATATTATCTATAAATTTAGTAATTATTATAATCTCTTGAGCTTTAAGGACTGTATTTTACATGAAGCAAATCTAGTAATACTGTTATTAATTATATTTGCACCAAGATAAAGCGGCTGATCTATAGTTATAGTCTGGGTTAAGGTTTTACTTGCTTTTAGTTCGTCATCAATATAAATTGATGCTACATTATTTTCTAATTTTACTTTAAATGTCACAAAAGTATCCCAAGCTTTTGTAGTGTCAAATTTTACACTAGAGTTCCCTAAACGCAGTTCAGTGCTTATATCATTCTGAGCATCCTTCAATGTTCCCATTTTTAAGCCATACCAAGGCTGTACTTCTTCCATCAATCCTATAAGGTATGATTCATATGCATAGCTGTTATTTACTTGAAGCGTTGTAGTAAATTCGAAATCGCCAATAATGGTGTTAAATGGTTTATATGATGAACATAATCCATAAGTGTCTACTCCATTAAAAACTAATGAATTATTTATCCATCCATTAGTATTTCCATCATGAGTAAAATTATATAATATAACATCGTATCCATGTCCACTTAAATCTTTCCAAACATTATTGTCTGAACCATGATTTGAAGCATCTAAATAGATTTCATATGATTTTATATCATCAGGTTCTTCTTTAGGATCATCTTTTGGTGAATCAGGAATAACAGGATCTTCAGGAGTTATTTCACCACCACCGATTTGAGTACCACTGCCATCTATTCCTACAAATACAGGTGGAGTATCAGATTTGATAATAGATTTATTTCCTTTGGTAATGGTAATAGATTTGCTGATTAAATTATTTGAACTAGCAGTTATTGTCATGGTGCCTTTGTTATTATCAGCCTTGACTACACATAATGCTTTTCCACTGAATGCTTTTCGTATATTTGTGTCAAATCTATCTACACATGTAGAATCACCATTGTCGACGGCTATAATTGTACCGCCAGTTACTGTAAATGTTATTTTATCAGATGCGGTTGCACAGTAAGCTCCATTAGAGTCAATTATAGTACATTCCACAAATACCAAGTCATCACTGTCAGCCTTTACTGAAGTTTTATCTGCTGTTAAGCTGAAGCTTGAAGGAGATCCAAATGATTTCTTTACATCCTGAGCTATTAAAGTTCCATCATTGTTGTATCCTTGAGCGACTAATATACCATTAGTATATTGAGCATAATATTCATACTGATAGCTAGCTCCCATATCAGATTTTGATTTTTTGCCCAGACTTACGCCATTTAAGAATAATTCAACTTGATTGCAGTTAGAATAAATCCAGATTTTCTTTTTTCCATTGCCTGTCCAATCAGCAACTATATGGATCATTGGAGTGGTAGTCCATTGACTCTGATACATATAATAGATATCTTTAGGGAATCCGGCCAAATCGACAATTCCGAAATATGAAGATTTGCAAGGATATTGATTCCATTCTGTAGGTTCGCCGATATAATCAAATCCGGTCCACACAAATTCTCCAGCTACATATGATAGCTCTTCCATATTTCTTTTCATAGCAGAAGCAGCACTATCACCCCAATTAACATAATTATCATCAAAGGATGAATATTGGTGCTTAATTCCATCACGTGCATATATTCCTCTTGAACTTAAAGCTGAGGCAGTTTCTGAACCGTATATAGGAATATTTGGGAATAAATTTCGTATTAAAGTGTATTCATCTTTAGAGGCATAATTTAATCCTATTACATCCATTTCTTTCATTACCTGTTGAGCTGTATAGCTTGAAATAGCATCTTCCCCCATTGTTATAGGTCTAGTATCATCAAGCTCTTTTACTATTGATTTTAAAATTTTAACTGTTGTAGGAGCACCAAACTCCTCAATAGATCTTTTACAATCATAGATTTCATTTCCTAATGAATACATAATTACGCCTGGATTATTTCTAGCGATTTTAACAGCAGACTTTAAAACTTGTTCATAATTATCATTAAAGTAGCGGGCAAAATCATAATTTACTTTTTTGACTTTCCATACATCAAAGGTTTCTACTATCATCATAATTCCTTCTTCAGCACAGATATCCATAAATTCAGGAGATGATGGATTATGAGTTAGTCTAATAGAGTTTACACCCATTTTCTTTAATATTTGAACCTGCCTTCTCATTGCAGATTTATTTACAGCAGCACCTAAGCATCCTAAGTCATGATGCATACATACACCTTTTAGTTTGATATTATTACCATTTATCCAGAAACCAGTATTTGAATCGAATTTAAAATATCTATATCCATATGAAGTGGATTTTGAGTATAGCTTAGTATTACCATCATATATTTCTGTTAATAAGACATAAAGATTACCTTTATGAATATCCCATAATACAGGATCTGATACTGATATTGTATCATTAAATGAAGTTTTTCCGGTATTTAGAGTGATGTTTTGAGTGTTAGAAGTAATAAGAGAATTGTTATAATAGATACTATTTTTGATTTGTATATATTTAGATGATTGAGTGTTATTGACTACTATAGCATTTATTTGTGTTTTTGCTTTATTAGATTTTAAATTGTTTTCCAGTTCGGGAGTAGTAACAAAAATACTATCTAATTCTATTTCAATTTCGCCAGCAGTTAATAAATAAACATTCCTATAAATTCCACTGCCACTGTACCATCTGCTGCCAGGCTGTTTATTTCTAACAAATAGAGCTAGTATATCATTTCCATCAAATTTTAGATAATTGGTTATATCAAAATAAAAAGGATTATAGCCCATCCTATTTATTCCTACTTTGATTCCATTTACATAAAGATCACTCTCCATATAAACACCATCAAAATATAAATATATGTGTTGTCCAGCATAAGCTGAGGTATCTAATTTTTTTCTATACCAGGCGTCACCTCCATCTAGATAGCCGCCTTGATAACCAGCAGCAGAGTATGATTTGAAATCACGGTGAATACTCCAATCATGTGGAATTGACACAGTTTCCCATTTTGAATCATCAAATGAATAAACAGATTCTTTAGTAGAATTATAAGCGAGATTAGCTGTAGTATTTATCAATTTGAATTTCCAATCTGTATTTAATGGAATTACTTTATTTAAGGATATTGAATTACTTATATCACTATCATCAATATTATCACTATTTTTATCATCATCATTATTATCTGTTTCAGATTGGGTATTATCTATACTTTGCTTAAGCTTATTTATTGTATTCTGAATTCTAGTTAAAACATCATCCAGTGTTTCATCGCCAACATAAATATTACTAGCTGTAAGCATATCTTTTGTTACCAAATTAGAAGTATCTATGGAATCTGATTTAGTGTTTATATCAGTAACGGCAAGTTCATCGATTTTATCATTATAATTATTAATTGTTTTTTTATTCATTTCTGCCTCCAAATTTTGCGGAATTTTACGTATATTTTATATTATGAATAAACGATAATATAAGTTACATTTAATGAATAAAAATGTAATAAAGACATTGATTTTGTAAATAACGTAATATTAAGATTCATATATAAACTTGTGAATCTTATCAAT
>JAEWQX010000120.1 GCA_023399035.1 Bacillota bacterium
ACTTCTCTTTCTGCCCATCCTCTTCCATTATATTTTTTAGTTAATCCATATGGAAATTCATAATGTGATATTGTTACTAATGGTTCTATATTATATTTCTTTAATTCCTTAAATACATCATCATAGAACTTTAATCCTTCTTCATTTGGTTCTAGTTCATCACCATTTGGGAATATTCTTGTCCAGTTTATAGACATTCTGAATGTTTTAAATCCCATTTCTGCAAATAGTGCTATATCCTCTTTATATCTGTGATAAAAATCAATTGCAACATGGCTTGGATAATATGTTCCTTCTTCTAATTCTGGTGTGATTCTTCTTGGCAGTGTATGAGTACCACCTGTTAAGACATCAGATGTACTTAGTCCTTTTCCGCCTTCTCTGTATCCACCTTCAAACTGGTTTGCAGCTGTAGCTCCGCCCCATAAAAATCCCTTTGGAAACCCATCAGTATATTCTTTTAACATAATACAATCCCCCATTCCTGCAGTTAACAATTATCATTTAACAATTACAAATTGAATAATAATTATTATTTTAATATCTTTATCTTCTTTATAAAGGTTAAAAATTCATAGGTTAACAGCAATTAATATTTAATAATTATTTTAATTTAATTGTTTACATTGTCTTTATTTATACAATACCATAATTAATTCAAAAATAAATAAAATCTGCTCATTTAGTTACATGTTTTGTTATAAAGTCATTTGTTTCTAAATAAAACAGCATGTTTTTTATCTATAATTTAATCTTAATTCTCATAATTCCTTCAAAAATAATCCTACAAAATGTTAAGCTGTTTTTTTTAATAACAACCTAACAAAATCAGCTGTAACCTGCCAGCTTATTAATATCCAGTCAAATAAATACAGGTAATCACCATGGTGACTCATACCATTAAAGTGATTACCTGTATTTAATATCTTTTTCATAGTTTAGATAGGTTTTATAGATTTCATGCTGATGTATGTATAAATTAATCATATAAAAATTAATTCAACATCTTCATCATTAACACATTTATTTGTATACATTTATAAATATATCATTTAATAGTCATCTCAGTAAATTGTGAAATCATACAAAATTAACACTCTATTTCTTTTATTTTATCTGAAAATTGAGGAAGATGTTCCTTATGAGCAACAAGCATTTCATTTAATATAGTCTTTGCAATTTCACCGCTTTGAACTAAAGGATTGCTAGTAAATGCCTGTAGTGCCCTCTTATAATTTCCTGTTACAGCCGCTGATATTGTTAATTCTTCCATTGACTTCATAACTTGAACCATGCCTCTTGGTGCAGACTTAAAACTCCCCCATGTTATAGGCTGTGGCCCCTCAGTTGTTATTATACTTGAAACTTCTACTATCGAATCATATGGAAGATCAGTTATTGCTCCATTATTTTTAGTGCTTACTACCATTCTAGTATTCTTATTGTTATAAATTGATGCTATAAGTTCACATGCTGCATCACTATAATGAGTTCCGCCTCTCTTTGTAAGCTGTTCTGGCTTATAATCAAGCTTAGTGTCTTTTTATAATTCAAATAGCTCAGCTTCAGTTCTCTTTACAACTTCAGCTCTTGTTTCCCCTTTCTTGAATTCCTCTAATTCATCCTTTAGCATATCATCTGTACTGTAGTAATATCTGTGATATGGGCAAGGTAATATTCCTAAATCCTCAATTTGTTCATAATTGAACTGAATGTCTTTTATATTTGCAACTCCAGAGTCCTTCATTTCAACTTTCTTTTCTGGATGATATAGCTTTTCAATAATTTCTTCTGTTCTCTCATTACCATCCTTATACCATACTCTATGCCAGTGGAAATGATTTAAGCCAGCAAATTTAAATATTAATTCATCTGGCTGAACATCAAGAACTTCAGCACATATGTGCATACAATTTATTGGAACATTACATAAGCCAACAGTCCTTTCCTATCCACCATATTTTATAGCTGCTTCTGTAACCATTCCTGATGGGTTTGTAAAATTAACAAGCCATGCATCTGGACATAATTCTCTCATATCGTCTATTATATCTAAAATAACAGGAATTGTTCTAAATGCTTTAAACATTCCACCTGCACCGTTTGTTTCCTGACCAATTATTCCATGACTCAATGGAATTCTTTCATCTTTTATCCTCGCATCTAAAAGTCCTACTCTGAACTGAGTCGATACAAAATCAGCACCTTTTAATGCTTCTCTTCTGTCTAATGTTAGGTAAACCTTCCAGTCAAGACCCGCTGCCCTAACCATTCTCTGTGCCATTGCCCCCACTATTTCAAGCTTTTCTCTGCCTTCTTCAATATCAACAAGCCATAATTCACTTATTGGAAGTTCATCTTTTCTCTTTATAAATCCTTCAATTAGTTCAGGAGTATAACTTGATCCTCCACCAATAGTTGCGATTTTAATCCTTCTCTTTTTCATGACTGTATCCCCCTTAATTCACTATAATTACTTAAAATAAAAAACTCTTCTGCGCAGACTATGTGTTTGTGCTAACTTTAAAATTTATCTACAGTTTTTCATGAATATAATTTCCTAAAAAATAAAATATTCATTTTTCATTTATCATTTATAGAGATTCACTTAACTTTAAAATCAAAATAAATAGATAATCATGTATCTGTTGACTATGAAAATATATTCTAATTCCTAAATCATTTGAAAAGCTTTTCAAAATCCTATATATAAAATATCATATTCTACAATTAAAAACTCTACTTTTTCGCATTTAGTAATATTGCCATATAGAAAGTTATTTGTTTTATAAAAAAACAATTTGTTTTTTAAGATAAAAAAATGACTAATAATAAATAAAAATCTAATAATTCTTATCCAGTACACAAAAATAAGAATCCCAAGGTATCCTCAAGATTCTTAATCATAAATTATATTTTAAATGTAAGTCCTATCTAACTTAAAAAAGTACTTTTCTTAAGCCATTTAAACCTAGTAAATAGTATATTTCCTACTCTTTTCATTAAGCTTGTGCCACGTCTACTTCTTTTCCTGAATCTTCAATATCAGGTTCCTTTGCTACAAAATAAACTCCAGCAATAACTAAAAGACTGCATAATACTGTTCTTACACTTATTTCTGTTCCATTTATAAGTCTGTCAAAAATGATTGACCATACTACATATGTTATGTTTAATCCCATTGCCCTTGTAGGTCCTATTCTATAAATTGCATTGTAATAGAATAAATATGATACTGTTCCGCTTAATGCTGTTGCTGCGATCCACCATATTACGTTTGTTCTTAAAACTTCAACGCTTAATCCGATACCTCCTACAATTGGCACTATAAGAATTCCATATACTATTGCTGATGTTAACTGTCTTATCTGAAGAGCAAATTCTGAACTTACTTCATCGCCTTTCATTCCATATGCACAAATTACACATTCACTGCCCCATCCAATTACACAAAGGAATGCACATAAAAATCCACCAATGCTCACGCCAGTTTCACCTGAAGAATATCCGAGTACAGTAACTCCAATTATTGCAAAAATCAAACCTATCCATGCTTTTTTGTTTAACTTTTCTTTTAAAATAAAGTAAGATAAAATTGCTCCAACTGCTGGATATAATGATGAAATAATTGCTGTATATGATGGTCCTATAAGCTTTACTGCCAATAAGTAACCGGTCATACCAACAGGACCTCCCATAAGTGCTGCTATCACAACAAATAAGGCACTTTTTGTCTTCATTGCTTTAAATAAATTGCCAAGCTGTCTCTTTGCTGCAAGATATAAGAATGTCCATAAAGCTGAAAAAGCATCATGAAAAAATGCCGTTACAAAAGGAGCTAAAAAAACTGCCTCATCTGGTAAAAATGGAGCCATTGCAAGAACCAATGACATTAAAACTGTATCAAGTCCCCATGTTGCTGCTGATGTTATACCACTCATAACCCCTATTTTATAATTGTTTTTGCTGTTTAACATGTATAATCCCCCTCAATTTTAATTATTATATAGTTTCAATCATACAAATAATTCTTAATTTTTGTTGTTAATATTTATATAAAGCTTATTAAACAATAAAATTTAATATAAGTATTAAAAATGTTTCTCTGAATTCAAAATAAACTTTTAGTTAGATTGCTTTCACAAATTGTAAAGTTCATTTTCTGAACATTTTTATAGTATCATTGTTCAGTGTTCAATACAATATGTTCATTAAAATAAAATTTAAATTTTATAAAAATCCAATTTCATACTTCCTAACTCAAAATAATCTCCTCTATATTTAAATAATTCCAATATACTATGTTTAATATTAGAATCTAGCTTTGTATAGCAATTATAGTTCTAACATTTAAATTTCAGTTTTACTACTAATGTTTAAAAAAACAATTATTTCAATTCATAGATGGTTTACTTATCCTAGATACTTTACCTGCCCTAACTTCTGTAAGTTTTAAAACATAGTTAATTTTTAAAATAAATGTTGTTGGTGATTAAAGTATTAAATATTAGTCAATGATTTAAATAATATAAAATTCTTATAATAAATATTCTAATGATATATCTTCTAATTAGTTTTCTTATTATATTGTTTTTATATTCTTTTCATTATTAATAAAAGTAAGTTTTACCGCCTACTTTTTATTAAAATAATATAAAAGATGTGGAGTGCATTATATGATAAAATATGATTTTGACTTTATAAAAAGTAACGAGTATTCAAATAAAATATTAAAAAAAGAACTATACGACAATAAAAATATAGCTAAATATTCAAATTGTCCTCATTGTCACGGGAAAAACTTCATAAAATTTGGTAAGTATAACGGAATTCAAAGATATAGGTGTAAAACATGTAAAAAGACTTTTTCAAATACTACAAATTCCATATGGAAATATTCAAAAAAATCAGCTGAAAAATGGTTTAGATTTTCAGAACTTTTAATTGAAGAGAAAACCTTAAATTATTGTTCTAAATCACTTGGTATATCAATAGTTACAGCTTTTTATTGGAGGCATAAGCTCTTGCATGCTATTGAAAAAATCTATACTTGTGAAATCTTTAAGGATATTGTTTTTATAAACGTAGAAGCAGAGGGATTAAGCAATAAAGGCAGTAAAGGTTGTGCCTATAATTATAAAAATAAATTTTGTAAAAGATATGATTTATTCAGAACAAGAGTATATATACTAAATCTCTATGATATTAATGATTCAATTAATATCAAAGTTATTGGCACATCTAATAACTGGTGGAAGGATTCTGATAATAAAATATTCTGTAAAATTGATGAAAAAGCATATGTAAAAACTATAGATGGTCGAACTTTTCGTGATGATGTAATAAATCATAATAAACGAGTACCTTTAAAAATAAGAAAGTCTCTTCAGTATGATTCACACTCTTATTATTTAAAAGATAATATTATATGTTCGTCAGATATTTTAAACTCTAATTTAAAATTAGCAAAATGGCTTAGTAAATTTAAGGGAGTAGCTTCAAGATATCTTAATCATTACTGCAGTCTTTTTTCTATCTTATTTGTAAAAAAGCAGTATGATTATATGAATATCTTCTTTGATATATTGTCAAAAAGTACTTTTCAAGATAACTATTATTTGAAGACTAGCGATTTAAGAAGCATACATCAAATATAACTTTTATAGTACTTTTAATGTAATTGATTACAAAAATACATTAATCATTTTATTAACTAACGAAATATATTTTTGCTTTATTTTTACAGTCATAGGGCAAAAATAAATATTTAATGCAAATTATATTGCTTTTACAATTTTTATTAACAACATTTATTTTAAAAAAATACTATGAATTTATTTCTATTAGTATCACTCAATTAGATATTGTATTATATTAAACAGATATAGTTTATAAGTACGAGTTTCAGAGTATAATTGTGTTATTCATACTGTTCATAGTATCTATACTATTTATGCATAGCTTTTAAATTAACATTATAATTATATATAGTATTTTCTATATAATTTGATTATATCTTAATATACTTATAAAAAAAGCATACTCTACATAAAAACTGCTATATATAAATAAACTTAATATTAACAGACTTTTAATATAAAGCATGCTTCTATAAAATGAAATAAGAATACTACTTCTTTCCTGTCTTTATTTTATCCAAGCTGCAGCTCACCATGGCTGTTGAATTTATACACTGAACCATTAATTAACAAATCACCAATCTGCATTTTCCCATCATTATTAAAATAATACCAGTTTCCATGATCCTTAAACCATCCTGTCTTCATTATTCCATTAGTATCACAATAGTACCAGTTGCCATCATCCTTAACCCAACCAATTGCCATATTTCCAGTATGCTTCAAATAATACCATGCTCCATTCTGCTGAAGCCATCCTGTATATAATGATCCATCTTCATTAAAATAATACCAGTCTTCCTTGTCCTTAAACCATCCATGGACAATTTCTTTAGAATCAGGATTTACATAATACCATTTATCAGCATTCTTAACCCATCCTGAAACCCCTTCGCCTGATATATTAAATTCTATATCCACATTACCGATAATATTTTTCCCTGACTGATCATAAACTGTACCAATTACAGATGCAATCCCATTTTGTACTGCAGTAAGCTCTCCATTTTCACTTACAACTACATTGTCATTATTACTGCTTTTCCATTTTACGTTGTCATATACCTCTCCATCTATAACAGCTTCAAGTTTGCTTGTATCTCCAACTTTAACTACATTATCAAGACCGTTAACTTTAATATTTTTATAATTAATATCAAATTCATATATTAATTGATTGCTTGATTTATCTAGAATTCTGACTGTATTTTCTCCTTCTCTTAAATCAGCAGTCAATGTATACGGCTTATCTTCAGATATTGTTCCCGCTATAGAATTATCTGTCCCTGTTACAATATAATTACCTGGATTAAATCCATCCTTGCAGTCAAACTCCATTTCAACCTTATATTTATTATTTATCACATCAGATTTGAATACATCGTGAGCAGTGCTTGCATTAACCAATGCTTCACCTGTCTTTATTCTTAAATTATATATATCCTTTGAATTAATATTCTCATTAGCTAATTCTGTTTTATTTTCTGCACAATAAGCTTTTTCTGCCAGCTTACTCTGTCCAAATGTCGTAATTGAAAAAGAAACTAATAATAACGAAAAATACCTAAATAAATTTTTTTCCATAAAATAAATCCTCCTTATAATTATTGTAATATTTTCCATAAATATATTATATAACATCCACTTCTTTTTACAACTTGCTTCATTCCCTAGGTTTTGATATTATCTGTTAATAAAAAATAAGCTTATACAAAATATTTAAAAAATATCTCGTAAAAGCTTATACTGCCTCTGTTATTTTCATTATTTCTTAAGTTTAAATTTAACCAGAATCTTATCAACTAATTCAAAGAATATTGCATCCTTTGTTAAAATCAATATTCCTAAATATACAAGCCCACACATCCCAATTTCTAAAACACAGGCTATGAATATATTTCCAATAAATTTCTTTATTACAAAGGTTATTGGTATAAATATTAATGAATAAAAGAAATACTTTGTATTTTCATATGCAAACAAATGTATATCTAGTTTAATCACTTTTCGAACTAATCTATACTCGAGTACTATTACAATTAAGTTTGCAATCAAGGTTGTTCCTATAGCTGTTACCATTGAGAATGTCCCTGTTATAACTAAAAGTACATTTAATATAAGGTTAATTACACCGCCAATCAATACTAACATAGCATCATCTCTTTCCTTGCCATGAAGATATATCATCTGATTAGCTATGACACTTTCCACCCCTATGCTGAGCATATATATTGCAAATACCACCATTACTGGTACTGCTGGAAGAAACTCTGCTCCTCCAAACATATAAATTGCTTCTTTCGATAAGCATAAAAGTCCTATTGATGCTGGGAACAGGAATAAGAAATAAATCTTAATGACTCTCTTCAAAAGGTTCAAATATTCCTTTTTCGATTCATTTCCCAGGTAATTTGAAAGTCTAGGCATAGTAACCTGAACAACTGTAAGCATTAATGTATTAATTATTGTCATTATTCTCTGAGCCGTATAATAGTATCCAACATCTGTAGTTCCAGTGTTGCTTTTTATCATTATTTTATCAAGCTGAGTATATAATACACCTGTATTTGATAAAATTACAACATAAAGCATAGGTCTTATATGTTTTGAAAACTGAAGATTTGAAAAATCAAACTTAATTCTTTTCTTAACATAAATAAAGCTTATTATATTATTTATGAAGTTAAACCCAACTACTAAATATAAATAAAATAAGTAATCCTTGTCACTTCTAACTAGAAGTAAAATCAATGAAGAATAAATTATTCTTACAATCATTGTTTTAATTGCAATAAAGTCGTAGTTTTCTAAAGCTTCATTAACCCATTCAACATAAAACATATTGAAAACAAGATTAAATCCCATGATTATACATGTATACATATAGGGTTTATCTTTATATGCAACTGCTACAAAAATCATGTATGCTGCTGATGCAACTATATTAGTTATAAAACTAAATAAACATAAGCTTGTAAATGTCTGTCTTAATTTCTTTTCATCATCACGAACTTTACTTATTTCCCTAAGCCCATATTGATATATACCAAAACTAGCAAAAATAAGAAAATACGCTGTCAATGAATCTCCATATCCCATATATCCATAAAGTTCTGGGCCAACAGCTCTTGTAACCAATGGAATTACCAATATTGGTAGTATTATATTGAATAAATTTAATATTGCCTTGAATATAGCATTTTTTGACATAGATTTAGCCATTGTAATTAGCCTCCGCACTTTCCACTTACTTGCAGCATAGCTGCTTTTTTTATCTAAGTTCTTAATTGCAGCATAGCTGCTTTTTTTATAAGTGTACATTTTATAAAATATATTGTCAATTTGTTTATAAGTATACCTCCTTTTTTAGTTGATTTATTCATAAAATCTAATTTTCTTCCTGTTAATCCTCAAAATATTTAATCCTAAACATAAAATGAATACTTATTTCATCAATTTTTCATTAATTATTTATCAGTATAATGCAAAATATGATTTAAATTTGCATTTTTTCTAACTTTTATGTAAAAATAATGGACTTTTTACTAATTTTGGTGCATAATTAAACTAACGTTTGTTAGTTTGACAAAAAAATTTATGGACATATTTTCAAACTAAAACACTAAAAAGAATATTTTGTGTTTGAATTTTGTAGAAAATAAGTATAAAATTAGTATAAAATTATGTATGTTTTGAATCCTGGAATTTATAGATAAAAGTGTTGATATGATGATTGAACATATTATGTTAATCTAACGAAGATTTGTTATTTTATAATTAGTTAGGAGATTTCAAATGACTACTAAAGAAAAAATTTTAAATGCAGCACTTACTCTTTTTTCTGAAAAAGGTTATAATGCTGTGTCTGTAAGACATATAGCTGCTGAAGTTGGAATTAAAGCCAGTTCTTTGTATAATCATTTTGAAAATAAACAAGATATTTTACACGAATTAGTTGAAAAAAATATAAAATATATCAATGATTTTATTGAAAAAATGGATATCGAGAATTTATTTAATTCTGATAAATTTACTAATATAGAATCATTCAACAGTACTTTTATAGATATGAGTTTGAAGATAATAAAATTTTTCTTAGAAAACGCTACTGTTGTTAAATTTAGAAAAATGCTCATTATTGAACAATTTAGCAATCCAGAGTTATCAGCTCTGTATCAAAAAATATTTATAACTGATATATTGGAATATGAATCAAAACTTTTTAAATGCTTTATGGATAAAAATATTTTGATAAAAACTGATCCCTATATCTTAGCACTTCAATTTTATTCACCAATTTTTCTACTACTATATAATGAAGATAAAATTAATAAAAAACTATATAAATGTTAAAAAGCATATTTTCCAATTCAAAGATACCTATAGTATGAAAGGATGATTATTTTGAATATAACTATAATTTATGGACACCAAAATAATACTTATGGATATGCTCATTTCCTTTTAGAATATCTCCATAAGAAGACTACTATAAATTTGACTGAATTCTTTTTACCTGAAAATTTACATCCTACATGTAAAAGTAATTTTCACTGCTTATTAAGCTGCAACTGTGATTATTATAATTTCTGCAACATTAATAAAATAGCAAAATCCATAAGTGACTCTGATCTTATAATAATAGCGTGTACAAGCTCAGAATATCACACGATCCCTGCATCATTAAAAATTATTTTAGATCATCTCTCTTATTTATGGATGCCCCATAGAAATAACATACCAATGTCCCATAAAATAGGTTTAATAATTTCTGATGATTACATACCTTTTCTGCCTTCAGCTAGCAGAAAATTAAGGAAGTATCTTAAATTCTGGGGTATAAAAAACATTATTAATTTGAATATTCATAATTCTTCACAAAGTTCATCAGCCCCTTCGTTCTTATCTAAAGATTATGTAAATTTAATATTTACCTGTGATAAGATATTAAGTTTACTTTTCTCTAAATATGATGTATCATGTATGAATTCAAAAAAAGTCATTAAATTTCCATATTCACGACTGCTTAAGACTAAAATTTATCACCCTGACAAAAAACATAGTATTAATATTAATAATAATGTAATCCCTATAAAAAAAGTTCAGGACAATATATAAAAATACCATGAGATTCTTTAATAAACCCATGGTATTTTAATAATTACTTATCTATATGAAGTTTTGATTTTAAGTATTCTAAATCTGAAATAGTATCTATTTCAAATATATCATTACTTCCTATCTTTTCGATATATACATCCATATTATCATAATTTTCAACAGCTATATTATCCCAGTATATATCAAATAATTTTTCTTCTTCTATAGCTCTTCTTACTTTTTCAGCAATAAGCTTTCCATCTTTTTCTGTCCAATAAGATGCTCCAGACATTATATAGTCAGGCTTAGAATTCTCATCTCCTATTTCTATACTATGAATCCTGCCGTTTTCATTATACTTAAGAATCCATTCACCAGCTATATTTTCCTTACATGCAGAATAATAAACTGATGTTTCAGGCTTAGTACTTGGCAGAAAATTTCTTGTAATATAGTTATCGGCATCAATTACAAATGCATCTCTTAAATAATCTCTAACAAGGTACATAGTATAAATGTTATTATATACATCATATTTATCATTAACGACTTTGATTAAATTATATTTCTTAACTATATCATCAAATTTTTCATGTAAATAACCAGTTAAAACTATAATTTCTTCAACTCCGATTTCTCGTAAATTGATTATCTGTCTTTCAAGCAAGGGCATACCATTAACTTCAAGTAATGATTTAGGTGTATTTTCAGTCAATGGTCTAAGTCTAGTTCCCATTCCCGCTGCCATTAGTATTGCTCTCATGTTTCCAACTCCACTTCTCTATCAATTGATAATTACTGCTCACATTACTATTTTCCTTCATGTTAACATATCTCAATTTTATAAGTTAATCATACACATACTATATATTATTTTTAGTATGTAGTATTTTTTATAAATAAATGTTGTTATTTTCTATTAATGCCCATTTAAATATCTTACTGTATTAAATATCTTACTATATTAAATATTTTACTGTGTCGTATATGTGCATTTTTATATATAAATATCACTTTTATTATTAAAAATATTAAAGTTTCTTTAAATATTCTTTTGCTCTATTATATCTATCTATTCCGTAGGTTCCAAAGTCATCCCCTTCAGCTTCCTTTATCAATGTCCATACAGCCCATAAAGTATCCTGGCATATTTGATGGATTAATAGTCTTCTTCTTGAATTTTCATCTGGTTCTTTTCCATTAAAATATAATCTAAACATTAATTCAATATCATCATCTGAAAACTCATTTTCAAGAGAAAGTGCTGCTAAATCCCACATATCATCATTAATTCCACTGTATTCCCAATCTATAAGATATATTCTTCCCTCAGTATCTTTAACTAAATTTTCAGATACAAGGTCGTTATGTGATGGAACAAATACTCTATTGCATCTCTTTAGTTCATCTTCAAGAGCCATTACCTTTTCTCTTACTTCATCATAATCATCAAAGAACTGTCCTTCATCTTTTCTCAATATATCTTCATACTTTTCTAATTCTCTGAACATATTAAATTCATTATCCATACGAAAATCCTGAGATTCATGAAGATCTCTTAATATCTTTGTAACCTGTCTTAAGTTCTCTTCCTTCTTAACACTTCTGTGAGTAAGTGTTTCTGCATTTTCTATGAATTTAGATATCTTAACTCCAGTTTCTAAATTAAAGTATGGAACCTCTACATTAAACCCTTTTTCTGAAGCAATTGCAGAGTTGAACATTTCAGTGCTTCTATTGATCATAGCCTCTGTACCAGTTCCTGCAACTCTTAATATATATCTTGTTCCTTTTACACAGATTCTATAATTCTTATTAGTCATGCCACCTGCTGGAGTTACTTCTGTAATATCCTCACTGCTAACCTTAAATGCATCACATACTATTGATTTTATATAGTTTATTTCATAATTAAGCTCTCTTCTTCTTATTGTTGGATACAGATAGTTTTTTATTTTTTCATATTCCTTTACAGTGTCAGCATCCCCCCATGCAAGGTCATCAATCTTTACAAAACCTATATTGTAATCTCTTGCAACATCCAATAATACATACTCATAATTCAGATAAGGATTTACATTTCCCTTAAATTCATCTAGCATCATTTGATATAGTTTGTATGATATCTTTGTAAGGCCTATCATCTCTCCATCTATCCTATTAAACTGATGAATATCCTTTGACATCTTATATAAATGATTATCTCTTATTTCAACAAAAGCTTCATCCCCTGATCCACTTTCATTTGTAAACAAGATACAGTCTCTGTTTGGACTTTCAGCAAGTTCCTTTATTGCTCTCTTTTCAAAAATCAAATCATTTTCTATAAGAAGGAAATCATCATCTATGTATTCTTTTGCTAAAGATAAAGAATGCATAGTTCCTGTCCACTTATATATATCACTTTTTACAATCTTGATATTCTTACTGTTTTTAAAGTATTCCTCGAACATTTCACTCTTATATCCAGTAACAATTACAATCTTAGTTATTCCATTTTCCTTTAATATGTTTAATGTTCTATCTATTAATTTGAAATCTTCTATTTCAAGAAGTCCCACAGGTTTTCCAAAATCCTCAGCTCTTCCTGCTGCTAAAATTACAGCCTGCTTTACTATCTTCTTTTCCTCTTCATGAAGCTTTAATCTTGTGTTTTTAGCATTTGCAATACTTTCCTCCAAAAACTTCATCCCCTTATCAGTTACCTTATATAAAATGCCTCTATTATTCACAATTCGATCTATAAAATTGTCTTCAGTAAATTCCTTTAAAACTGAATTTACTTTCCCAAGTGACATATTTGTTCTCTTTGCTAATTCCCTTTGATTGATATTAAAATTTTCATTTAAGATTTTTAATAATTCCAATCTATCTTCTAACATTTATCTCTCTCCCCTAAAATCTCACACAGATTATTGTTCGAATTTTGAACTATAATTATTATATTCCCATTTCTTCCAAATGTCAATTTTAAAATTTTATTCCCCATTGGAAACCACACTCAAAATTATTATCAAAATCAATATTCATTAATAACAACATTTAATTATAATTAAGTTTCATATATAAAATAATATAAATAGTATTAGTATATAAATAATATAAAATAGTATATAAATAGCTGGTGTATATAATAACTATAAATACACCAGCTTTCAAAATTATATTCCTATTAAAATTTGTATGAATATTCTATTATAAAACTCTTTATAATATATTCGAAATATACTAATAAATTCTTCCGTCAGTTGCAAATCTATACATCTTGCCATCTATAAACATAGATTGATTTGCTACCATCTCACCATTTTCAGTGAAGTAATACCAATTGTTGTCTAACCATAACCATCCTGTGTGCATTACTCCAGTAGTTCCTAAGTAATACCAGCTTCCATTTAGATACATCCATCCAAGCTTCATTTCGCCAGTTACATTATCCATGTAATATCTTTGTCCAGTCTCAGAATCAACCTTCCAGCCTGTAGCTCTGTATCCTGCTTCATTTATATAATACCACTTTCTGCCTGTGCAAATCCATCTATCCTTAACATGACGGCCTTTTTTATCGAAGTACATAACTCTGTTATTTATTGTACCCCATTCCTCATACTTAGTCGTATCAACCCAGCATTCATTATCGTAATCATAATATATGTCTTCAGTTATACCTTCGTTATTATCACTATCATCATCTGAAATAGTGCTGACTCTCTTAATCTTTAATGTATAAGTTGTAGTACTTTGTCCATCTTCTGATTCAACTTCAATATCCACCTCTGTAGTCTGTTTACCAGCCAAACTAACTTTTATTGGCTTCCCAGTAAACTTTTGACCATTAACAGTTATTT